>JBHLQA010000174.1:0-7029 GCA_048885285.1 Candidatus Odinarchaeota archaeon | reverse complement strand
AGATAATTATTACAATACTGCTAGATATTTCTATAATCGTGGTATTTATTCTTGTCCTGTATGGTGGTCTAATCCTCTTAATGGAACTTGGTCTCCAAATTTAATCTATAAAGGAGTAGAAATTCTAATGAGAGCTGCATTAAATGCTCAAATGGCTTTAGTTCATGCCGCTTGGTTTGTACGATCCTTAGAGGCTTGGAATATAACTCTTAATCAATTAATTTTAAAAGAGAAATAATGGTTATCTATCCTTTAACTGCTTAATATTCTTCTTTGTAATATTACTTAATTCCATTAATAAAAGTCCGTGATAATAAGAAATCGAATCAAAATAACTTTCGCCTAAATCTGATTTACCAGCATAAACTAAAGACATTTGAGCGTTTAATGCTGCTCTCATTAGAATTTCAACACCTTTATATATTAAATTTGGAGACCAAGTTCCATTGAGCGGATTAGACCACCACACAGGACAAGAATAGATACCACGATCATAGAAATATCTAGCAGTATTGTAATAATTAGCTACTTCCCAATCTAAAGTAAGATCTAAATTATCTGATAAATTCATTAGATTATTTAAACTTTTCATGAGTTTCCAATAATACTTATGTACACTATTATCTGGATGGTCCCATAGTGGATATGGTATTTTTTTTTTAATATTTTCATATGTTGTACTCCAACTTGAATCTATTGGAATAATTTTATTGTTGGCAATTGGAAAATATTGATCTAAATTTGAAATAAAAATAGTTTTGATTTTATCATCATTAGTAATTAGTTCAAGGGTTTTACATAAAAAGGTTTTTTCATATTTTTTAATATGATGCCCAAATGTCTCAATATCTAATGCAGAAATGATGTATGTGTCATTTTCAAAAATTTCTTTTTCATTCTTATACATCTTTAGTAAATTTTTAACAAATTCTTTTGATGTGATACTATTGAAGGCAATTTTATTACTTAAAATATCATCTCTAAAGAATAATTGAAGTCCATTAGGAGATGTATAGATCTTGTCATAAGTCCACTCATCAGGACATGCAATACCACTTAAAATTACCCATTTATATCCTAACTGTCGAATTTCTTTAACTATGCTTCTGGAGATTGCTAATTCTGGAGGAAAAAAGCCCTTTTTTTCCCAATGACTAAATTCTTTTCTATTTAATTCTTCATTCATCTGAATTTGATGATATACTTCTTTTTGAGGTGTTAAGGGAAGAATTGGATGAAATTTTGCAGTCCCAACTATTTCTATTTTTTTCTCAGAAACTAAATTCTTTATTAACTCCATTGTATCCGATAATCCGAATTCATAGAATAACTCAATAAGAACTCCATTGATGTTAATAGTAAATTGGATATCATCATATTTTTCCAGAAGAGAAAACACTGGTTTATAACATTCTTTATCAATATCTTTTAAAATATTAAAATCTTGAGTCGGTGGCTGGTAAGCATGTAATAAAGGAGCCCAATACGTAATCATTTTAATAAATAACCCTAACTTTAAATTATATCTTTTAAAATTTCAATTATAATTAAATTAAAATTAGATTTATTTTAATAATATTTTTTTATAGAATTATTCAATTTTATTTAGTGTGATCTAAAATGGATAAAATAAGATTTGGTCATCAATTGTTTTTTCTTCACTCTTATGACTTTTTTCGAAAAAAAGTCTTAGCTGCAAGTAAAGAAAATTGGGACTCACTCTGGCTTCCCGACCATCTTGCTGGTACGGGGGGCTCATTAATTAATGATTTTTTGAGCGTTTGGTGTTTATTTGGCTCAATGGCTGAATTGGTAGAAGGAAAAACTTTTGGGACAGCGGTTACGGATCCTCATAGAATGCATCCCGCAGTGTTAGCACAATTGTGCACTTCTGTTAATCATCTTACAGGCGGCAAATTTATTTTGGGAATTGGAGCTGGAGAAGCAATGAATCTAAAAGCTTATGGCATACCATCTGATCATGCTCTTTCAAAAATGAGAGAAACTATAAGTATGGTGAAGTCGTACTGGAATGAAGGTAAAATTACATCATTTAAGGGACAACATTTCTATGTAAATAATGCTGTATTAGTTCCAAAACCTATATCAAAAATTCCTATTTGGATAGGAGCTAATAGTCCAAAAACATTACAGTTAACTGGTGAAGTAGCTGATGGATGGATGCCTGTTGGAATTGATCCCAAAACATATAAAAGTAAAAAAGAGGAGATTGTTAAGGTAATGAAAGAAAAAGGAAGAAATTTAGATGATTTTTCATTTGGTATTTTCCAATTCATATTTATTAATGATGATGAAAAACAGATTAACCTGAGAATACATGGAAATAAGTACGGGTTGCTTCTAAATCCACGTCGAATAAAAGAATTAGGATATTGGAAAGATGAGTATGAAGAACTCTATTTAGAGGCTACAGGATATAAAAGCGAACAATTGAATATTCTAAAGATTGACGGAAATGATAGGAAAAAAATTAATTTAAAAAAATTAGAACCAATTATTAGGGAAATTCCAGATGATTTAATAAGAGAAAGTGTGATGATTGGATCAAAAGATGAAATAATTCAAAAGATTCGTAAGTTCATAGAAGCTGGTGCTAATTACTTCGTATTTTCATCTACAAACGGTAGTTCTAGTAAAAATGCACCGTTCACTTATTGGGATGCTTCAAGATTAATAACTGAGGAAATAATTCCTTTATTTAAAAACGCTAACGTCTAGATTTATCTATTTATTTTTACTATTTTATTTTTCTATAATAGTTTCTTTTACTGCTGTTCCAAAATGAGTAGCTCCAGGTCCAATATGGGCTAATACCTCATCACCAATCTGAATATCAACTACAGATTTCGCTTTACCATCAACATCAACTAAGCGAATTGTTTCAGCATTTTGGCAAATACAGCTTATGTTTATTTTCTTACTTTCTTTCATTGCTTCTAATTCAAATCGGAGCATAGGACGAGTTTCAATTTTTACCCTACCAACAGAAATAATTCGAGCTTCTCCTTTATTAGAAACAGCGAGAACTTTCTTTCCACCCTTTAATTCGCTTAAATAGTTTGTTCTATATACTTTTTCCGGATCATCATTAGGTACCAACACATATGATGACACATCCCCTGCATTGACTCGAAATGGTCTGGACGCCACAAATTCTGTTTCGAATGTTTCAGAATGAACCAAACAGAACCCTGCTGCCGTTGATCCGACTAGAAGACCTTCTCCTATATTAAAAAGAGATGCTGTATCCACGCACACTCTTTCTGCCTCAGAAATATTTTCAATACTCACCACCTTAGCCTTAGTGAGTTCAATTTGAAAGGAATCATGAATCAAATTTTTAAGTTCATTTATATCATCCACGTTTTTAGGAGTTATAAGTATTCCATCAACCCCAATTTCTAGAGTTTTTAATAGTAATTTAGCTTCCTCTAAGGAATCTACTGCTGCAATTAATTCTGTGTCGTTTGTCTGCATTTCTGCGATTAAATTTTCAAAAGGTATTATCTTCCAATCTTTAGCAGAGACTATTATAAAATCTATTAATCCTGACCTCGAAATTTCAATAATTTCTCTCTCATCTTCTTTTCTTTTTAATTCAATAAAAAGTCCAGAATTCTGAGGAATAGTCGTTTCTTTTTCAATTTTTTGTTCAATTAGCTTTTTATCATCAAAAACCAGATATGTGGAAGGGATATTAATGTCTCTTGAATAGAGTTTCACCCTTTCAATTTTTTTAAAAGCGGGAAATGTCTCTTGAGAAACTATAAAATTTAAAATATTTTTATTAAAAGCTTCTTGGACTAATTCCTTGAAATTTTCTGTTTTTGTTTCAAAACTTAGTATTATCTTTTTCATATTACATCAAATTTTGGGCGATGAATACTTTATTGATATGAATTATGTTATAATATTGTATTAAACAATATTAAATTTTTAAATTAGAAAAACCAAATAAATTATAATTTTTCTTCTATATGATATTTGATTTTACCACTTTGTTATCTGGTAATTTATTGATTTTCCTAAAGTTCTTATCTTTTGGATAAGTTAGATATTCCCAAATACTTAAACCAATAAATGATAAAATAGTTAAAATTAAAAATATTGGTAATAAGGTTAGGAACGTTGCTTCATCAGGAAAGGATTTTCTTACTATAAAGGTTATAAACCCAGCAATAATAGGGATAGAACATAGAACTGCAATTGAATTTTTTAAGGAAGATTTATTACTCTCCCAAAATGAATATCTTGAATTAATGTTTTCTAAAGATTTATAATTCAGATCATTATCTTGTAATAGATTAGCTTTACTGAATTTTACTTCTATATTTTTTATTCTACAATCAAGAATTTCATTATCATAGCAATACTTCATTGATAAAAGAGTTATTTTATTATTTTTTAAAACAATATCATGTACAATGCGTAATCCCAACTTGTCTTTTATTTCATTATCTCTAATTAATAAATTTGAAGAATCGCTAAGACCTAGGAATTTAATTTTACTTGAAATTATTGAACTATTTGAAAATTTTTCAATAATTAATTGACTGATTTTACTTGAATCTATTGAAATATTTGAAGATCTATAAACATCTAGATAGTTAAAGTTACTTGAATTTATTGTAACATTTTCACACCCGATTAAAAATAATGTATCTATAATACCATTTAGAATTTTAACAAAATATTTTGATTCTCTAATCACAAACACTTCATCTTTAACATCTGATGAAGTTATAATAAATGGATCTCTCTCCGTTCCAATTCCTTTGAATTGAAATAAAGAATTCAATTTCTTTTTAGATTCAATTTTACTAGTTAAAAATTTATGATTTTTTGATTTATTATAATATATTTCTATAAAGTGAAGTGCCCATTTTCCTTTAATTATGGCTTCTTTAATTTTCCCTTTATTTTCAAATTGTTGACTTTCATTACTCAATCTGATGATCTTAAGAACCAATGAGTCATTTCTTCTTTCACTACTATTCAAACTTTGAGTGAAGTTAGATATGATTTTTTTACATTTTTCAAGATTTCTATTTTTATTAAAAAAAACCATTTTACTCTAAATACTCATATATCAAAACGTATATTTGAAGTTTTATGATTTAATTAAGGATTGTCTTTCATTCTAACTTTATTATCTTTTAACTTATTAATTTTTTTAAGTTCTTTATCTGCTTGAGATAAACCAGATGTATAAAATAAATAAATAGATAGTGAAATAAAGAAAATCAAACACAAGGGTGCTATAATGTTCCATGTGGATATCTCTTCAGGAAAATAAATCTCAAAAAAAATATACATAAAACCAATTAAAATAATGAAAACTAATGATGAACAGATTGAATATTTTAAAAATGAATTCCTCTGCCAAAAGGAGTATTTATTATTTATATTTTTTAAAGAGTTATAATTTAGTTCATTTTCTTGAAGAAGATTAGCTCTACTATATTTTATATCTATATTCTTTATTTTACAATCAATAATTTCATTCTCATAACAATAGTTCATTGACAACAGAGTAATTGCATTATTTTTTAAAATGATATTATGTCCAATGGCTAATTCTAACTTGTTTTTTATAGTACTTTCTCTAATTAAAAGATTTGAAGAAAATACAATTATTAGATAGTTAAATTCACTTGAATTTATAGATATATTTTCACACTTTCTTATATGTATGTTTTTAAACTTGCAGTTGTGGATATTAATATATAATGAGCTATTTATGACTTCAAAATTACTTGGAATTCCTTCGGTACTTTCAATAATGATGGGATCACTTTCAGTGCCACTACCATCCCAATTCAATTCTTTGGCAAATAGTTTCACATCCTTATCTGAATTTAATATTTTTCCATTCTTATCTGAGTTCATTATACTAGCATCTACAAAATATTTTTATAATATTTCAAAACATCTATTTTTATTAAATGATAATTTATTACTTTAAGTACCCTAATAATAAAACGTATATTTGAAGTTTTATGAATTAATTAGGGATTATGAGAGCCTCTATTTTTTTAGTTGATGAATTCATCATCTATATTTTATATTAAAGTTAGATTTAAGCTCAAGATTGAAAATTCTTTCTTTCAAATTGCATCAAATTTTTTTTAGAAAGTTATAGAATACATAATAGTGAGTTATTAAAATTAATTAAAGAAAACTAATAAGTAAATTTAAATAAAACAATTATCCTTTAAATATTGAGAGAATAATGAAAGTGCATATGGATAAAGACGTAGCTGAGGATTTGATTAGCTATAAATTAAGAAACATCCAAGAACATGTTAGCAAAATATTAAAAAGATGGAATGAAACCGAAGCTTCTGTTTTTTTAGAAAAAGCAAAAAATGGAACATATTCGGAAGCGGAGAATGATGCTATCGATCTAAAACAATTATTGTTTGAAGAAAAACGATTAAATAGATTGTTTGATTCATTATCGGAGTAAGATTATTTGAAAGGATTTGATAAACTTACTATAGCTCGTAAAATCCTCCTTAATGAATTACTTTCAAAAATTAAAAATGAGTTTATTGATGATGAACGCCCATTTTTTAAAATAACTTTTTTTAAGGGATTATTACTATATATTCGGTATAATGATTATGATGAATATTCTTATCAATTAGTTTTTTCTCAAGAACCTCTTGACAGAATTCGTTATGATAATTATGATGATATGTGGAAAGTAAAATCCAGACCTCATCATGTTCATCTCAGGGGTAAACAGACTGCCATTAAAAGTCCAATGAACGGTGATCCCAATCACGATATACCAATTCTCATAAAAGAATTCTTTGAAAAAGATCAATAATAAAATTAAAACAATAGGATGATCTACGTTACATTTGATTGTGCTTCTTCTAAAATCCTCAATTAACTGAATTTATTACCTTTCTTTAATGTATCTAAATAATAATTCAATTATTTTGTTTTCAAATATTGGTCTATGAAAACCTTTTTGATGTGGAAAATTTTATAATGTTA
>JBHLQA010000173.1:0-7047 GCA_048885285.1 Candidatus Odinarchaeota archaeon | reverse complement strand
ATCTTCCACATTAGGATTAGTATAATATAAATTTACTTCTTGCCAATCTGACAATCCATCACTATCTGAGTCAATACCATATTTTTTAAGAAAAACATTACCATTTGACTTTCCACCAATATAAATATTATCCTTTATATCAATTTCGATAAGTTTACCATCTTCAATTTCGATGTTCCATAAAATATTACCCTCATTATCATATTTTACTATATTAGACTCATTTAATATATAGATATTATCATTAGAATCTAAATCCATTGAAATCCCACCACCATTACTTATCCATTGCTGATTTCCATTAGAATCATATTTTGTTAGAGCATCACTACTTAGAACGCAAACATTATTCTGCGAATCTATTTCTATTTCTTGCGGATTGTTAATTGTAACATTCCACAATTGATTACCATTATATTCAAGTTTTATTAAAAATGAACTACCTATAAAATATAGATTATTGTAAGAATCAAATGTTGAATCAATGATAAACCAATCAATGTCTTTTAATATTTTTTTTTCGATGACATTACCTAAATTATCATATTTAGCGATAGCATTTTCTCCGGTAATGGGATTATTATTAATTCCCATTAGAGAGATCTTCTCTGTAGAATCTAATCCTATAGTAGTAGCATACATGATTTCATTACATATCAATTCAAATTGGATATTGGATATACTGCTGTATTTTATAAGATAAGTATCAATTGTATCTGCAAATATCATTCCAGTTGAAAAAGAAGCTACAATTACATATATATTATATAAAGAGTCAATAACTAATCCTTTAGCAATTTCAAATTCGGAACCACCAAATGTTTTATTCCAAATTTTTGTTCCATTGGCTTTGCATTTAATTATATACATATTACTCCAAGGTCTTGGTTCATAATAACCTCCAAGACTAGGAGTATCTCTTGAGCCACCTGCAAAATAAATATTACTTTTATTATCAATAGCCAAAGTTTCAATATTATGATAATTATATTCTTTAAACCACTCTAGAGCGTATGAATGCGCTTTAGATTGAGAATTATCAATATTTTTCTTCTTGTTATTGATTCTGTTCCATGAAAAATTATTTTCTAGTAAAATGATTGAAGATAAAATTAAATAAGAGATTAAAATAATTCTAATTAATCTAATTAGGGAAGGTGTGTGTGTATTTTTTAAAAAAAATTTCAAATTTATAGATATACTTTTTTTTTTGAACTTTTGCATTGAATTCATACTAATTATATTAGTAGTAATATTATTAAAAAAAGACACATTTCTTAATAAAGTTTACTTATATGTCAAAATATATTTCAAAAAAATTTATCAGGATTTTATTATCTTGTCATATTTAGTAGAAAAGTGCAATATCACCTTAAACAAAAGCCACATTTTCCAAATGATTTTATAGTTTGTTCCCAGCAATGATTATGATAAGCTCGATTACAATGTGGGCATTCTGCATGGCAATTATCCTCACCAGCAATCTTTTTAGAACAAATTGGACATTCAATTTTATGACAAATGACACAAGATACAACTGAAACTTCAAAAATTTTCTTAGATATTAAGTTAAATAGATCAACAAGATAGCTAAAAGGTGTCCATTGATTAAAAAAATCATCAAAAGAAGAATGTAGATCATTTTTAATTTTTTCATGAGATTCTAATTCAAATTCATTTATCACTTTTATTTCAGGTATTTTCATTGGATATTCAACTGGTAAAATGATTTCAAATTTAAAAATAATGTCTTGAGTTTTCATTTTACCTTTCATATCTACGTTTAAAGTTGCTGTAGTAGAGTTATATTTTATGTCCTTATAGTGATCTTTTAACAAATCAATTTCGAAGTTAATTCTTGAATTTTTATCTAATAACCAGGAAATTTCTCTTATAATTTCAACAGGTTCAGACTCTTTTTCTATCCAATTCTTATAAGCATCCAGTTCTGTTATTGGAACGTTAATTATCTGTTGTAGTTCTGGAGATGGATTTATCTGTGGAGGTTTAGGATATGGTGATAAATCTACATTCAATAAGTATTCATTAAATCCATATGTTAATAGGTGGACCTCTATTAAGGTTAAATTATCAGAAACTTTTTCAGATCGATATTCTCCTGAAATTTTTTTGGATTGAGTATCAATATCTTTGATGAAATATAGTTTCTTTTCCAATTCATGCAAAATGTCTATAATATGTAAAGGTGTTTTAGGATTCCAAGATTTTAACGTATCTAAAGCGATATAAGGATCTCCTAAGAGATTTTGAACATCTTCAGGAAAAGAAACCAGCGGTTTTTTAGGATAATTAGTAAAATCTATTGAAATTATAAAAGTGTTTGTAAGAGTGATTGTTATATAAACAAGAATATCAGCCCCTTTTGAACTCTTTTGATCATATGCGTATTCTTGTTGAATTAATCCTATCTCAGTATTTAATATTATACTCATGTGTTCAGGCTCTTCAATCTTATTTCCCAGAGTTAATGTTTCTGATTCGAATTCTGAATTTTTTGATGAATTGTTATCAAAAGATTCTTGATTACTTAAATCTGGCTGTTTATCATAGAAAAAATCATTATCCGAAAATGAAGGAGTCATAAACTCACCTAGTTCACTATCTGGAGGGTATACATTCAAATCTGGCGTAATATATTCCTCTGCTTCTTGTGAAAAAATCTCATTTCTAGGCTTTTGTAGGGCTTCTTGAATTTTATTTTTAAGTTCTTGAATAATATCAACTACTGAAGATTCCGGTGTCCAATTTGATATTTTTTTTAATTGGAAATCACCTAATAATCTCTTAATCTCATCGCGGTAGATAAATTTTGGGGGTGCGTTAGGAAATGTCTCATCAAATTTTATTTCCAATTCATATTTTTTTTCAGGGATTTCATGAACATGGCCATACAGATGGGAAATATTTCCAGAAACCATCCAAAATGGAAATTTTGCAGCAATTTTTTGTGCTTCCCTTAAAATTCTTTGTTTATCCATAAATTTTCTTACTTTAACAAAATTATTTCTTATTATAAAAGAGGATATTTTGTTCTTAAAAATATTTTTAAAAAAATATAATTTTAAAGCAAGTATCTTAAATAATAGATTTATTAGATATTATTTAATTTATATTTTAAAAAATAAATAATATATATAATGTTATAAATCGAGGAAATAGATTCAATTCAAGATTTCTCTCAAAATGATTTATAAGTAGCTTAATTTGTCATTAAATTTTTTTCTATTTTATGAAATCATAAGTGATTTGACAATTTTTAATTTTTCTTAAAATTAAAACAAATGAATTTATCTATTAAAAATGAAAGTTTTCAAATTAAATAAATAATTATCTCTTTATTCTCATTATAAAGATATGTAAAACTTTTAATATAGAATATCTTAGAAAACAAAAAAGAAGATCAAGCAATAAGTTCAGTGTTTTGATCTTTGAATCTCCATACTTACGATCATATACGTTACCTGGACATTCTATTATTCTATACCCTTCTATTAATGTTAAAATGATTGTCTCGGTAGCAAAAGCAAATCCTTGATTTTTAGCTTTTTTAAAGATTGGAGCAAGAACATTATTAAAAGCACGAAAACCATTCTGATTATTCATTATCCTTTTACCAAAGAAGACTGTAAGAAATTTTTCTATAATTGCTTCTCCTAATCTTGTTTTTAGTGGTAATTTATAATAATTTTTACCTAAATACCTTGAGCTAATCGTTAATTCTGCTTTTTCTTCAAATACAGGTTTAATTAGAGACAGCATATCTAAAGGATTATGTTGACCGTCAGTATCCATTGTTACAATTACATCGCCTTTTGCATGGATAATTCCTGTGATTACTGCTCCACCATATCCAATATTCTTTTTATGTTTCAGCAATTGTATTTGCTTTTTCTTCTTTACTATTTCAATTTCTCTTACGCTATTATCTGTTGAATTATCATCAATCACAATTATTTCAATAGATTCATCAATAGGAAGATTTTCTAATATTTGTCTAATTGATATTTCTTCATTATAAGCAGGTAAAATAATAGAAACTAATACATGTTTCTCTTTGTTCTTAAACTGATTTAAATAGCTATATAATTCTTGATATCTAAAATTATTTTCTTTAGATTTCTTGACTACCGAATCTTTTGAAGTAAACAATGGTTTTTCTTTATAATTTAGAGTTTTCAACTAATGTCCCTGTTAACTGGATTTAATAAAATTATTCTAAATTTTTAATAAATCAATTTGAATAATATAATAGCTTTTTAGAATATAAATATATTTATATAAATAAATGTTTGATAAATTAAAAGATTGGTTAATTGAATCTAGTAGTAGTAACATGAGATATTTTTTAATAAATTGGCTTTAATTAATCTCTCTTAAATTAATAAGTAGCATTATAAAATAAATCTTAAAGAAAAAATAAGAACAATATCCTAATTATTCAAATTTTTATGATTTTTCATATGAATTAGACCATCATGAAGATTAAAAATCTTAAATTCTGATCCAATGAGGTTTTTTAATTTTGTGATGTCTAAACTTGCATTTTTAGGTCTAATTGCTTTCTGTTCGATATAGTCTATGGGTGAAATCAATTTTTTGTTATATTCAAAAATCTCTGCACATAATAAAGCCATTTCATATCTATTTAGAGTACAGTCTCCCGCAGTATTATAAATTCCATTAGCTTCTTTTTCAATTAATTTTAATATAATTTGAGCTAAATTAACTACATAAGTTGGCGAATTAATTTGATTAGTAGTAATTGAGATGGTATTGTTTTGTTTTAGGTTATTTAAAACCCAAGTAATAAAATTCAATCTTCTTTTATTCCAACCATATAATACAGAAGTTCTACATAGTAAATATTGTATACCAAAACTAAAAATAATCATTTCTGCTTTATATTTTGTTTTTGCATAATAACTTAATGGATTTGGAATATCTGATTCATTATATGAATCATGTCTTTTTTTATTTCCATCAAAAATAAAATCTGTTGATATAAAAACTAATTTTGAATCTATTTTTTTGCATGACTTAACTACGTTCAGAGTGCCTTCTACATTTATTTTAGTAGCTAAAATTTGATCAACTTCACATTGATCAACATTAGTCATAGCTGCTGTTAAAATAATTATATCTGGAGAGATCTTAAGGATTTTTTTATTGGTTTGTTCGTAATTGGTTATATCGATTTTATGAAATGAAATATCAGATGATAAGTTTGAATTATCTAAATCAGCAGCAATTAAATTAAAATTTTGATATAAGATTTTTTCATTATTAGTTAGTCTAAATAAATTAGTGCCTAAGAATCCGTTTGCACCAATTACAAGAATTTTTTTAAGATTTTTATCTGATTTTATATTGTCTTTCATAATAAGTTAGATAATCTTGGTTTATCACATTATTTAACCAATCTTTGTTGCTAACATACCATTGGATAGTCATATCTAATCCCTTATCAAAATCTATTTTAGGTTTCCAATTAAGTTCTTTTGTAATTTTTTCGTGGTTAATAGCATATCTTAAATCATGTCCAGGACGATCTTTTACAAAAGTTATTAGAGATTCTGGTTTTTCTAAGTGTTTTAATATTTTTTTAACCAAATCAATATTGGCCATTTCAGAATCTCCACCAATATTATAAATTTCTCCTATTTTTCCCTCTAATAAAACTTTTAATATGGCATCGCAATGATCAGTTACATGAATCCAATCTCTAATATTCATTCCTTTTCCATAGATGGGGAGTTCCTTATTTTTTAAAGCATTATTTATCATCAAAGGGATTATTTTTTCAGGAAATTGAAAGGGTCCATAGTTATTAGAACAACGAGTTATATTAGTTGGTAAGTTATATGTCTTGTAATAAGCATTTACCAAAAGGTCTGCTGAAGCCTTACTTGCGGAATATGGACTATTTGGTGATAAAGGAGTATATTCACTAAAAGCAGGATCTTTAAAATTTAAGGATCCATAAACCTCATCAGTAGAAATTTGGACAAATTTTTTGATATCATTTTTTTTAGCAGTATTTAATAATGATTGTGCTCCCATAAAATTAGTATCACAGAAAGTAGCTGGATTATCAATTGAACGATCAACATGAGATTCAGCAGCAAAATTTATAATATAGTCTACATCATTCTTGAGAATAATCTTATCAATAGTTTCAAAATCACAAATGTCTTGCTTATAAAACATATATCTATTTGGATATCTAACAGGTATCTCTTTTAAATTATCTGGATTCCCAGCATAAGTTAATTTATCAACATTAATTATTTTAAAATCCTGATTTAAAGCAAGAATATACCTAATAAAATTACTCCCAATAAAGCCCATTCCTCCAGTTATTAATATGGTTTCCATTTTTATTATTTAATTAGTCTTTTATTTTTATTATCCCATTTTTATATCCCAATTGTAATCAATTTCATCTGTGTCATAAGGTAATCGATATTCATCAGGATTGTCATAATTATATAATTCTGTTGGACAATTTAATACAATAATTTTTTTACCTCCAATTGCTTTAAATCCATGCCATATACCAGGGGGAATAGTGACCAAAAGTGGATTTTTTTCCCCAAAAAAAATTTGATTTAATTTTCGATAAGTGGGACCTTCGCTTCGATTATCATATAAAACTAATTTTCCATTTCCAGATATGCATACCATATTATCTGTTTGGATTTTATGCATATGCCACGCTTTAACTACATTTGGAAAGGCTATGGTAATATACGCTTGCCCAAATTTTTCAAACACAGACCAATCTGACCTAAAACACTCTTGTAAATAACCTCTTTCATCTAAGATTGGTTTTAAATTCTTGATTATAACTCCTTCAATTAAATCCATATTTTAATTCTCACTAATTTTAATTACTTAGATTTATCTTAATTTATAATTTAATAATTTTTTTTGATTGATTTTATAAAATTACTTGCCTTAATTAAGGTTTCGAACGTTCCAGCATCAGACCAAAAACCATTCACCATTATTGTTTTTGTTTTATAA
>JBHLQA010000172.1:0-7049 GCA_048885285.1 Candidatus Odinarchaeota archaeon | reverse complement strand
AATCATATAATTTCAATTCTTTTTTTTTTTATATGTAAAAAATTGAAATAAATTTCTAAAGAAAATTGATATTATTGAATATAATTTAAAAAACTACTTTTAAAATAGTTGAAAAATTTGTAATAATATTAGAAAAATGGCATAGAATTTTTGAATATGGGAACTTTAATAATTGGAAATATCAATATAATTAGTGGATAAGTGATTATATATGATTGATTTCAATTATAATTTTATTGATTATCATTAAATTGATCTAAATCATATTCTCGAGTAGTTTTATCGGTAATATCAATCATTATTATTCTAACTAATAATTAATATTTCTGTATTCTAATTATCATAATAGTGATAATTATAGATGATCTCCTACAAGAATCTAATTCGATATTGGGGAAATGACATAAAACTTTTGGTTTGGATAGTAGAAATTGTCAGAATTGTCGATAATATTCATGAAAAGACAAATTTATCTAGTAGACTTAACATGACTTTTAATATTAGAAATAATTAAATTGATCTATTTTTTACTTTTAATTTTGTTTTTAATTAATTTAAGTTTCTTCTTCATTAACTAAAAGTTAATATTTTTATAGTTTGATTACCATTCTAATCATGATGATAAATAAATTTTTAAAAAGATTTATTTATGATAATTTCGCTCAGGATTGTTAATACTTTACAAAAACCAACCCAAATTAAGAGAATTAATTTAGTATATAATAAAATTTTGAAATTAGGATTTTAAAATTAAAAAAAAAGTAATTTTCTAAAAATTGAAATATTATGATGATAAAAACAGATGAGATAAAAGTTTTAATAGAGCAGAAAGTAAAAGAAGATATTTGTCCCATTTGTGGAGCTAAAATTGAAGATGATTGTTACATCTATAGACATAAAGCACCAAGCGGGTATCAATGTTTTAATTGTGGTTATTTCTATTTTGGTACTGGAATATAATTCTTCAATAATTCGAATATGGGGCAATAAATGTGTTAGATTCACAAGAAATAATTAAAAATATAAGTTCTTTTACTAACTATTGCTATAGTTGTAATCGTTGTGTTAATGTATGTCCACTTTCTCACTTAGACGTGTTTTATCCTAAAGATTTAGTTTCAGATTTAAATTTTTTAACAATGGAAGAAGTAATTGCAAAAAATAATATTTGGAATTGTCTAACTTGTGGACAATGTTCAATTTACTGTCCTATGACTCGTGAAAATGAGGGAGTGAGAATATCTGAATTAATTTTAGAATTGCGAAAACTTTCAAGTAAAAACAATTCAGAAGTAAAAAAGATTGTTAAATGTGAAACTCATAATGATATTTTCACTTTAATTTCTAAAATTATGGCACGTAATCCTTCAAGTCCAAATAAATTAGATTTTCTAGAGAAAAATGAATTAAAAACTACAACTTCAGGCGAAATTGCATATTTTGTTGGATGCTTATCTATAATGGATGACCTTTTCTATAATTTTAATATCAATTATAAGGATATTCCAATAACAATAATAAATTTACTTAATGAAAATGGCATAGATCCAGTAGTTCTAGATGAAAAATGTTGTGGACATGATATTTTATGGGGTAGAGGTGATAATGAGACATTTAGAAAGCTTGCTGAATATAATACTCAACTTTATAAAAATGCAGGAGTAAAGACTATTATTGTTGGATGCGCTGAAGGATATAGAACATGGAAATATGACTATCCGAAAGTAATCGAAGACTTTGACTTTGAAGTTTTACATTTTTCCGAATTCTTTCTTAGAGAAAATATTCTTGATAATATAAAATATACCCATAATTCTAAGATCAACGTAACATATCACGATTCTTGTCGATTGGGACGCCTAGGAGGAAAATTGTACGATACTCCTAGGGAATTAATAAAAAAAATTCCAGGGGTAAAATTAATGGAAATGGAAAATATTAAAGATGATGCCAATTGTTGCGGCGTTTCGGCGTTTACAAATTGTAGTGAATACACACGTTATATAAGACAAAATCGTATTAATGAAGCTATTGAAACTGGAGCAGAATATTTAATTGTTCCTTGTCCTAAATGTCTAACACATTTTAGTTGTTATTTAAATGAATTGTCTCTCAATAAAGAGCAAAATAATCGTTCTAGTAATATAAAAGTAATTGATTTAGCCAGTTTTATAGGCAAATTGTCAATGATTATATAGGTTAAAATAAAATTAAGAAAATTTTTAAAAGCTGTTTTATATGTCAAATTTCCAGAGTGATGTTTTGGTTATAGGAGGAGGAATTTCTGGTATACAAGCATCCCTAGATTTAACAAAACTAGGATTTAAGGTATATTTAGTTGAAATTAAACCAACTATTGGTGGAACGATGGCACAATTAGATAAAATATATCCTACGCTTGATTGTAGTTTATGTATCCTAGCACCAAAAATGGTTGATGTTTATAGAGATCCAAATATCGAATTATTAACTTATTCATACGTTAAAAAAATCGATGGAACTGCTGGAGATTATACAATTAAAGTTATTAAAAAACCAAGATATATAAACGAAAATATTTGTAAGGGCTGTGGTGATTGTGAAAATATTTGTCCAGTTAGAGGAATCCCTAGTGATTTTGATACTAATTTAAAAACCCGAGCAGCTGCCTATATTCCTTTCCCATCATCAGTACCTCCAATATATCTTATTGATGAATCAAGATGTTTATATCTAAATCATCAAATATGTGGACTTTGTGCCAAAGTCTGTAGCGCAGATGCTATAGATTTTTTTCAAAAACCAGAAGAAATAACTCTAAAGGTAGGAGCTATTGTTATTGCTACAGGAACAAGTCAGCAAATGCCAGAAGTTTACAAAAATTTTGCAGGGGAATCTCCCAATGTTTTATCTAATATGCAATTTGAACGTCTATTATCCGCCAATGGACCTACTGGAGGGCAAATATTAAGATTAGATGATAAAAAACACCCTGATTCAATCGCATTTATTCAATGTGTAGGATCTCGAGATTTTCATCATCCTGAATGTAAAAAATATTGTTCAGCAATATGTTGTATGAATTCGGCTAAAGAAGCAATTGTATGCAAGGAACATGATCCAAATGTAGAATGTTATATTTTCAATACAGAAATAAGAGCAAAAGGTAAAAATTTTAATGAATTTATTGAAAAGAGTAAAAATGAATATGATGTTAAATATATAAATGGTCATGTTTCATATATTAAAGAAAATTTAGATAATGGAAAATTAAGATTATATTATGAAGATATTAATAAAGGAACAATTGGTACTTTTGAAGCTGATATGGCTGTATTAGCTAGTGCCTTGTCTCCAGCTCCTTCTTATTATGAATTTTTAAAACAACTCAATTTAGATAAGAATCATTTAGGATATATTCGTGAAGAAGATATAAAATTACTTGAGAAAAAGAATGTATTTGTAACTGGTAATTCACGTAAACCTAATGATATTCAAATGGCTGTTGCAGAAGGTTCTGCATGCGCCGCTAAAATAAGTGAAAGATTTTTTCCTCTAAGATTTAAAAATATACAGAAAGTTAAGTATCCTCCTGAAATACCTGTAAGTTTAGAAGATGAGCCTCGCGTAGGTGTATTAGTCTGTCAATGTGGGATAAATATTGGAGGTATTGTCAATGTTCCTAAAGTAGTAGAATATGTCTCAAAATTACCATATGTAGTCCATGTGGAAGAAAATATGTATTCATGTAGTTCTGATTCCCAAGAACTAATTAAAGAATTAATCTTGAAATATAAACTCAATAGATTTATTGTTGCATCTTGTACTCCTCGAACACATGAACAACTTTTTAAAAATACTCTCAGAGAGGTTGGATTGAACCCGTATTTATTTGAATTAGTTAATATAAGAAATCAAGCTTCTTGGGTACACATGAAAGAACCTGAAAAGGCTACAAAAAAGGCTTGTGATTTAATTAGAATGTATTTAGCCAAAGTAATTAATTTAAAACCATTAGAAACCATTAAAGTTAAAGTTGAAAAATCAACAATGATAATCGGTGCTGGAATCTCAGGTATAACTGCTGCTCATAATTTAGCAAATCAAGGATTCAAAGTTTATCTTATTGACAACAATTCTACTCTTGGTGGTAGTGCACTAGAATTTGTTGATCTATATTATATAGCTATTACTAAAAATGAAATTTTGCAGCAAATTGATGATTTAAAAAATAATTCAAATGTCAAAATTTTATTTAACACAAATATTATTGATGTTCAAGGTTATGTGGGAAATTATCAGGTAAAAGTTAAAAATACAAAAGATAATTCTGAAGAACAAATAATAAAGGTTGGCACTATAATAGTTGCTACAGGAACTAAACAGATTAAAACAATTAAATGGAAAGATTTAGCAGAAAAGTATCCTAATCACGTACTTACTCAAACAGAACTAACTGGAATGAAAGATGAGGAAGTTCCTAAATTTAAAGATGCCACTATAATATTATGTGTAGATCAAAGAAAAGATAAATTTAATAACGCAAGTTATACAAAAACATATTGCTCAAATATTTGTTGTGGAGTAGCCTTAAAAAATATAGAAAAATTATTGAAAATTAATCCTGATGCGAAAATTCATATTTTATATAGAGAACTTCAATTTTCAGATTTAAATGCCGAAAATTTATGTCGAGGGCTTCGAAATAAAGCTATTTATGAAAGATATCAATCGATTGACGATATCAAAATTAATAGTACAAATAATCACTTTCATATTAAGTATAAAAATATAAGTGCTCAAACGGATATTGAGTACGATACTGATTTATTAATATTAGCAACTCCTAACGTTCCTACTAAAGATACTGAAAGATTATCAAAAATGTTAAAAGTAACAACAAATAAAGATGGATTTTTCTTAGAAGCTGATGCGAAACTCAGGCCAATAGATTTTGCTACAGAAGGAATCTTTCTATGTGGTGGTGCTCATTGGCCTAAATGGATTCAAGAGAGTATCATCCAAGCATATGGTGCAGCTGGGAGAGCCGCAATAATAATGGTGAAAGGAGAAATAGAAACAGAATGCATTACTTCTCATATAAATGAAGAAAAATGTATTGGATGTGGTAAATGTATTGAAGTTTGCCCATACAATGCAATAGAATTAATTGAGAGTAATAAACAAATGGGTCTATATAGCATGAAGTTAAGAAAGGCGCACATAATTAAAGCACTTTGTAAAGGATGTGGATCATGTGTTACAGAATGTTCCGTTGGAGCCATTGATCAGAATCATTTTAGTAAATTCCAAATTAGTAAAATGATTGATTTAATGTCCGATATAGATATAATAGAGTATGAATCTATTAAATTCAGGAGGAATTGTGTTGTTGAAAACTAAAAAAGCAAGTCAATATGAATATGACCCTAATATTCTAGTATTTTGTTGTAATTGGTGTAGTTATGCGGGAGCGGACTTAGCGGGAGTTTCGAGATTTCAATATCCACCAAATATTAGGATTATTAGAGTTATGTGTTCTAGTAGAGTTGAGCCTACGTTTGTTTTAAGAGCATTTAATAATGGAATAGATGGAGTGTTAGTTATTGGCTGTCATATGGGTGACTGTCATTATATAAAAGGATTCAAATATACAGAAAATAGAATGGAGCATTTAAAAAAGTTAATTAAATATCTTGGAATTGAAGAAGAACGATTTGAACTACACTCTATTTCAGCAAGTGAAGGAAAACAATTTTCTGAGCTAATTACAGATTTTACAAATAAAATTATTGATTTAGGAGAATTGAAAATTCCAAAAAAATCTGGAATAATTGAATTAGATTATAATATCAAAAAAAATTAAAAAGAGAAAAAAAAATGACTGAATCAGAATTTCAAAAAGTAATAAGAAGTAATATACCCACTTTTGAGGATCTTGAAAATGAAATAATTCAAAATAAAAAATGTTGTGCATGCGGAGCATGTGTAGCATATTGTGAAAGCCAAGGTTTTGATGTTATCGAAATGATTAATAATACGCCTAAGTTTAAATCTAAAAAGAGTATTGATAATTGCAATAAATGTGGTATTTGCTATTATATATGTCCTCAAACTAAAACATTAATGAAGGAATTAAATAATAACTATTATATTCACGATAAAATAGGACATATTAGAAAAATTCTGGCTGCTAAAACAACAAATTCAACATTAAAAGAAATTGGACAAAATGGAGGAATAGTATCAACAATTCTTACTTATCTTTTTGAGAAACATAAAATTGATGCAGCTATTGTTTCAGAGTTTGATAATAATTTTGAACCTATTCCAAAAATTATATTTGATAAAGAAGAATTATTTAAATCAGCAGGTACACGATATTCTATTTCTCCTCAAATATTTCCATTAAAAAATATAAATAAATTACCACAGGAGATTCTTAAGAAAAAGGAGATATTTAATATTGATCAGCTTAGAATGGCATTTATCGGTACTCCCTGCCAATGTAGGGCTATAAGTAAAATGAAATTCTTAGATGTTAAACCAGCTCATATAATTAAATATAATATTGGCCTTTTCTGTTTTGAAAATTTTAATTATTCTCAGTTATATGAAATTATAGAAAGAGAAACTAAAGTTGATCCAACCAATATCAAAAAAACTTGGATAAAAAAGAATTTTTTTCTCCAAACTAAAGAAAATCAACAATATGAAATTGATATAAAAACACTTAATCCTGCTGTTAGAAGTAATTGCCTTGAATGTGATGAATTCACAGGTAGATTTACAGATATCAGCGTTGGGGCATCTGGTGCTCCAGAAGGATATTCTATGATACTAATTCGAAGTGAACGTGGTGAAAAAGTAATAAATAATATGCTTTCAAAAGATATAATCGAACAATTTATTGTTCCATTTGACAAGACTATTCAATGGAAAAACAAAAAATTAGACTGGTTTAATAAATTAATTTCCTTAAAAAATAAAAATTCTAAAATTTAATCAAGATATATTAATTAAATTAATGTAATTTGGATTAATAACAAAATCAATACTTTTTTTTTTTA
>JBHLQA010000171.1:0-7078 GCA_048885285.1 Candidatus Odinarchaeota archaeon | reverse complement strand
CGCATTTCTAACCATCTCAGAGATCGCTTCTACTTTTTTCTTATGTATTGCTAGTTTTTCTTTACTCATGTCAAACTCAGGCTTGGGATTATTGCAAAAAATTATTGACAAATATTTAAACATTTTAATACATTAAAATGTGTCTGAGGAAATTGAACGAACGTTCATTCATAAAGTTTTTACAGGATTGATTGTTTTAGAATCGATTAATAATTTCTTTTTCTTACGGCGTGCCATTTCAACGAACGCCTCGATACGAGTAATCATTCCCGCTTCTCCACTATGTTCATCCATGATAATCTCTAAGAAAGGTAATCCTACAACTTTCATATCACGCATGATTAGTTCTGATATCAAACTATCTGGTCCGCACGCAAAACTTACTAGAAAAATTACACCATCTATTTCATCACGACCTTTAGTTAGAAAATATCGAATTGCTTGCATTATCTCCTCTTCATGTCGCCAATAATTCCGTAATCGCTTATTTATTATAACTGGTGTCTTAAAAATAGATTCAGGTAAGTTTTCTATAGTTAAAACCCCAACACCTTGGGCTCTTAACTTTCTTTGAAAATCTAAATTGATAAAGGTATCGAAAACATTATATGCATGTCCTAAGAGTAGGAACCTCAAGTCACCTTTTGCTTTTCTTTTAGGTAAAGTAAAAGGACGATTATATTCTACTAACCTTAATGCGTGATTAACCGGCGCTCCTTCTTGTAAAAACTTATGATATTCATCAAAATAATTTTGAGCTTCTCTATAGGCATTTAATGATTGATTTTGGTTTTTTCCTAACTCTTTACCCATTTCAATGACAGAAGTTGCGATTGGAAATTCTTTTACATTTACCTCAAAATTTAAAATTTTAGGTACTTTGGGTAAAATTTTAATAACATCGGGTAATGATAAGAATTTGGGACAAAAGTAGGCATCCTTTACTTCTGCAACATATCTGGGAACAAAAATATATTCTAAATCGGGATTGTCTCGTACTAATTTTAAAACTTGACCATAATATATCTTTACAGGAATACATAATTCTCCAAAACCATGAGTAACACCTTCTTCAACTATTTTTTTATTAGTTGGGGGACTTAAGATAATTTTTACATCTAATTCCTCAAGTAGTTTTTTCCAAAAAGGAAAATACCTATAAAAATGAAGAGCTCGTGGAATTCCAACTTTTATTTTTGGTGTGCTCGTTTTTTCACTTGTTTCCATTAATTTAATTCCTCAGTTATTCACACTTCGAGCGTATTGTAGAAAAGTAAATCTCTAATTCGATCCATCATTTTAGCTGTCAATCTTTTTAATTCATCATAATCTGGCATAGGTTTACCCCAATATTTTTGATGTTCCATAAATGGATGACCAGCTTTCAAAATTTGACCTTTGTAAAACTTTAACATTTTCGCTCGTTTAGGGTAAGTTGATTCAGTGCCAGTTATACCTATAGGGATTATCGGAACTTGAGTTTCTATTGCTAACCGCATTGGACCAGTGTGACCTTCTAAAAGTCGACCTCCTCCAGTATTTGTAGTTCCTTCTGGATATGTGCAAACTACTTCCCCACTATTAAGAAGTTCTCTAGCAAAATCATAAGCATCTGTATCATGTTCGCCACGTTTTAACGGAAATGCATGATGATCTCTTACCCATGCATTCACTAATGGTATTTTAAATAATGATTGTTTTGCCATCTGCCACATTATACGTCTAGGTTTATGATGTATCATACTTGCTGCTAATATAAGTACATCCCATTCAGAATTATGACTTGGACAAATAAGAGCAGCACCTTCAGCAGGGATATATTTATCAAAATCGATTGCCTTATAAGGCATCATGAGATCAGCCCATCCACAAACTAAATCTCCTGAAAAACATTGAACATGATATTGAAATAGCTTTCTTACTCCAAATTCTTCAAGACTCCTTAAAAAGGCATACCATGAATCATCAATAAGCCTGAGAATGCCATTTGCTTGATCTTTTACATAGGACATAAAATTAAATTTAGGAGTTTTTTCAGTCTCTATGGGTGAACCAATAGAAAGTTCTTCAATTTCCTCCTTTCCGTAAATACCTTCCCGTAATTCCCACACGTTATTTCTCAAGTTGTCTGTTAATCGTCTGATTTCCTCATAAGAAACAGTATTGATATCATAATCATGATAATAAACTGGATCACCAACACGGACTTTTACCTGAGTTGGTTTCATTACTAAATTGCCCTTAGGTAACGCATTTCTACTTCCAATAACCGCCATCGGAACTATCGGTACATCCATCTCAATTGCCAACCGAACTGCCCCTGTTTTAAATTCACCTAAAGTTCCATCTGAAGAGCGAGTTCCCTCAGGAAATATTCCCACCCATTCACCGTCTCTTAATATTTCCTTTGCTTTTTCCCATCCACGTTCTGGATTTTCACGATCTACTTTGAAAGCACATAGATTATTAAAGAGTGTCCTTACAATGGGTGTTTTAAAATTATCTAATTTGCTCATATAGCGGATTCTTCGATGACAAGCAGCTCCATAGAAGAAGGGATCAATGTGAGATTCGTGATTACCTACTAAAATGCCTGGACCATATTCTGGAAACATATTACCTTTCGGATACTCGCTCTTGAAATTCCAGAATGTTCGAGCAGCCCATTTAATATAAATATATGCCGCCCACCATTGCAAACGGCCCTCTATTTTCTTTAAATCCAATCTTTTTATAATATATCGATATAAATCATTTACGGGATCAATTGGATTATATTTCAATAATTTATACATCCAATCTTGATGGCGTTTTTCATATTTCAACTCCTCATGCATTTTTTCTTCAGTTGATTTCTTACGCTCAATTTCGGCTGCTATTTCATAACCTTTTTTCTCTGGTTTTTCGAGTTCCATATTAATTACCATTTTCAAGTTAAAAATAAGGTATATATATAAAAATTCGAATTATCTAAAAACTTTAATTATTAAAAAAGGACGAAAATTTTAATAAAATCTAATTTTTGAGTAAGGTTTTATCTTTACTTAAAGATTTATTTATATAAAAAATTATCGATTTGATTCCGAATCTATTAGGTATGATTAAACTCAATAAGAAATCGTTAGTTTTTAAAATAGAAAACAAATTGATATAAATTGGGTATAACTAATGGATAATGATCTCCTAAAACGAGAGGAAAATAATTGTTCGCAATGCCAATTGTAAAGTTTTCCTCTTGAAGAACATATTCTTCCAATCCTGGATCCCAAACTGATAATTATGTAAGAACTGTTTCGAAGCATAGGTGATTTGTACCGCCAAAACTAAAAAATGGAACTACAATATTTTCAAAACCAGTGATATTATATATCCTAAGCCCCTTAGTTATTACTATCATTTTACCGCTAGTTAAATTTCTCCATAGAAAATCGTATTCATAAATAAGAAATTTATTAGGTTGGATATCATCATGCCAATGCCATGCTTTATCAATATGTTCTTTAGGAACATATTCCGCAGCATGAACATTTGTATTTATTTATAGTAAATTATGATTATAAAAAAGAACATAACTCTGTTTTTATATTTTTGTTATAAAGGCTTATTATTAGTATCTAAAAGATAAAGCTATCATATATGAAAAAATATAGTTCTTATTATTATAGGAATTTATTAAGAGAGAGATTTATTGACCCAAAATTTCAATTAATTCATCTAATGAACTAATTAATAAATCAGGATTATAATTTGATAATATTTGCTTTTTACTAACTCCACTTGCTATTCCTATGGTCCAAAATCCTGCTTCTTTACCTGCTGTTATATCTGAAGGCATATCACCAATCATCAAAAATTCATTTCTACGACGTTTTTCATAGTATTCTAAAACTGGTTGAAGTGCCATTGGGTCTGGTTTTTGAACTGGTATCATATCACTTCCATAGATCCCTTTAAAAAATTTTTCAACTCCTTCTTTTTTTAAATGCTCTATTATTGTTTCTGTCTTATTATGAGAAAGAATAAATAGATCACTAGATTTAGAAAGTTTTTTTATAAGAGGTTTGAACTCTGGGAAAAAAGAAGCGTTTTTTGCATATTCTAGATATTTTCCAAATATTTTAATAGCAATATTAAGCTTCTTAAAGTAAGTTAAATCCTTTAAAGCAGTTATATGTTTGAATATCTCATATGATTCAAGCAATACTTTAGGTAATGGATATCCTTGTATTGTTTCTAAAAGCGCTCCAATTTCCTGAAGAGTAGTCTCCATATCAAGATTCATTTTATTTTCAAATAATACTTCTTTAATTGCATTTTCGAGTATTTCTCTTATATCTAGTATAGTTCCATCGAAATCAAAAATGATTCCTCGTAATGAACCATCTCTAAGCTTTTTTATTAATTGAGTCTCTCTACTCATATTGTTTATTTAAAAAGGTTGAATAGTTAAAAATATATAGATTAAATAATTTAAAAATAAAGAATGAATTTCTCATTGTAATTAGAAAATTATTATAAAAGAACTAGATAATATGAATGAATTTTTTATCTATCAACTTTTAATAATAAGTTTTGGGTTCTCTTCAATTGGAGTTTTTATAGTATTATTCTTTATAACAGCAGGATATGGACAATATGTAACTGAAAAATGGGGACCCGTGATCAATAACAAACTTGGTTGGTTCCTAATGGAAATACCAACTGTCATTATTTACTTTATTTATTTCATTATTGGAGATAATAATTTAAATTTAATTTCTTTAGTATTTTTTGGAATTTGGATGTTACATTATTGTCAAAGAACCTTTTTATTTCCTCTCTTAATACGTGGAAATCAAGCAATGCCTATATCAATCATTTTACTTGGAGTTACCTTTAATGGGATAAATACATATTTACAAGCAAGATGGCTTTATCACTTTTCTCCGTCTTATTCAACGAATTGGATTTTTACCCCTTTATTTATGATTGGATTGTTAATCTTTTTTAGCGGTTTTATAGTCAATCTCCATTCCGATTATATTATTCGTAATTTGAGAAAACCTGGAGAAACTGGATATAAAATTCCATATGGAGGTATGTTTAAATTTGTAAGTTCTCCGAGCTATTTTGGAGAAATAACAGAATGGGTAGGATGGGCAATTATGACATGGAGTGTACCAGGGCTTATTTTTGCAATATGGACATTCGCAAATCTTGCACCACGAGCTCGTTCTAACCATTTATGGTACATCACATCATTTCCTGATTATCCGAGTAACCGTAAAGCACTTATACCTTTTATATATTAATCAGAATTACTTATGATACAACTTAGAATAAGACTTTACATATATCCGATTTCTTGAATCTATTAACTGTAAAGAACCCCAGGCATCGAATAATGTTTCAGTTTTTCCCAAAACCAATATTCCAGTTTCATTTAAACGATTTTCAAGAATTTTTAAAAATTTTTCACGATTTTCTCGATTGAAATAAATCAGAAGATATCTACAAAAAATAATATCATATTTTTGGGGTAATTTATGACCTTTTGTTACATCCTCCTCTATAAATTCTATTTTCTTCTTGATTTCTTCATTTATTGCGTTGCGATGGCCATAATGAGTTTTTTGTTTTGTAAAATATTTACTTTCAAAATAATCTGATATTTCTTTCATTGAATCATCAGTATATATCCCAATTTTGGCTTTTTCAATTGCTTCATGAGCAATATCAGAAGCTACTATTTTATATTTTGGAAACCTAGGAACTTGGCTCTCAAGATTGTCTAATATCATAGCTAATGAATATGGTTCCTCTCCAGTAGCACAAGGACATGACCATATATTAATACAATTATCGTTGTTTCTTGCTCCTTTCATCTTTTTATAATATGAAAGTAAATTAAAAAAAATAAATATATCAACATAATACTTTCCAGGTTTTTCCTTTAAATATCGATCATTTTTTAAAATTTTAGCTGCATTCATTTTTATATGAAATTTAGCTAATTTATGGGGAGCGGGTCTTATATCACTCTTAATATCTTTTCTATTTACATTCAAACCCTGAATAATTAAGTCTTGAAATGTTTCAAATACGTCATAATCTCGGAAAAAGAAAGTATAATTTATAGTAAAACCATCAATAAATTTTTTTATTTCTGCCTTGTTAGATGATATATAATTATAATATTCGCTTAGATGTTTGCAAGAGACCCTTATCATTCGAGATTTTATACGTTTTATTATAAATTTTTTATTGTAATATTTAAAATTGAGTCCTGTTTTTTTTTCTAATAAAATAATTAATGCTCTATAAGCCTTTTCATCAAAAGGGATATTTTCAATAGGATTATTTCTATTAAGATCTGAATCGAAACTCATTTACTTTTATGTAAGGTTATTAATGTTACTATATTTTTTATACAATTTTTACATTTCAATAATATACTTCATGAATTTATATATTATTAATTGAAAAAGTGAAAAGATAAGAAGTTTAATTTAAAATTAAACAAAATTAAAAAATCATTAAAAATATCTTACTTTTATAATCTTTCTAATAATTCTCTAATTTTTTTCAATTCATTTAAGTATAGTTTATTATCTTCAATATCTTTATTTTTTAATGAGTTTTCAATCATAGAGGGTGTTTTAAGCGATTTTATTTTTTCCCATATTGCTGTACGAATAAATTCTGATTGTGTTTGATGAGAAAGTTTAGCAAATCTTTTAATTTCTTCAAGTTCCTTAGCATTAACTAAAAATTTGACTTGATATTTTTTTTAAAAGCTTTTTTGATGATAATAGGGAGATAATTAATTAGCTCATTAATATTATTGACTGAAGATAATTCAATATAACCCATTAATCCTTCTTTTTTAACTAATTTCTGATATTTTTCCCTCTCGATTATTTCTTGCTTCTGAACCAGATCAAGTTTATTTCCAATTACAAGCATGAGGCATTTATCTTTTTTTATTTGATTCCAAACTTTTTTAAACTGCATCTGATAATAATCAAAGGTCTCTGGTCTAGATAAATCAAATATAAATAATATTGCTAATGCACCAGCTCCTATCTTAAAAAAATGA
>JBHLQA010000170.1:0-7096 GCA_048885285.1 Candidatus Odinarchaeota archaeon | reverse complement strand
ATTATGGGAAACTTTTTCTGAAGATTAATAATTCTCAAAAAATTTACTGTAGTAATAGAGATACTTGATAAAAATATCAAAAATATTATAAAAATATGGAAATTATTCATTAAACGATTATGATCTATTGAAATTATAGGGCTTAGAGAATTAGAGCTTCTTGTTATTAATAGAAAGAGAGGCAACATGCCCGAAATTGCCCCAATTAATATAGGAAGGAGAAAAATAAAGAAAAATATTTTAAATTTCTCTCCTTTAATAATGATCTCTAATTTTTTCTCAAGTTTTTGGTGTTTATGCACTATTTTTAGAATTTCGAAGATTTTTTCAGAAGAATAATTAGCATTTTCAGTAATAAATTTGTCTATTGCATCTAATATAATATGATATCGAATAGATTTTAGTTCTAATTTTAAAAACTGTATTATATCACGAAGAGATAATTTAAAGTTTAAAAGATTAGAGATCTGATTTCTAATTATTGGTTTTAATACAATAAAAAGATTCTTATTCTGGACATATGAGTTTAAAAGGGCTATTTCTGGAGAAATATTTTTATTTAAATTTATCGCAAAACTATTTAGGAGTAGTAAAAATTCATTAAATTTTTTGCTTTCTAAATTTGAATATTCTTTTAAAATACCTATTAAATAAGTATGCTTTCTAACAAATTTACGATAGAGATAATTTAGAAAGTATAAAAAGAAGGGAATTAGAAAAATAACTATTATTAATTCTAGAATTTGGAATAAAATCAAAAAACATAATCCTATAGGAAAGAATATACCAATAAAAAAGATAATACTAATTTTTGATTGAATTTCTCTTAAATAAATTCGAAAATTATTTTCTAAAGTATTATCTTCAAAATCATCTATCTCAGGGCTATATTCAAAGTTATTCATTAATAAAAATCTTACATATTGATTAAAATCCTTGGAGGGAGAAATAATACTCATCAATTCGGTTTCAGGTGTTTTCCCTTCATGAATTCTTTTTAAAATAGTTTTAAAATTACTTTTTAACGGCATCTTATACTCTTTAATTAGATTTATAAAATCTAAGCAACAATCTGAATTGTTTTTAACTGCTTTTTGTATCAGTGAAAAATTTATTTTAATTAAATAGAGTATAGCATTAATTTCTTTTTCCATTTTAATAATTTCATAATAAAGTATTAAACTAAACCTATATGTAATAATAAACGAGATAATAACTGAGTATAAAGTGATAATCAATATATTAAGGTTGAGAAAAAAAAGTGAGAGTGTAATGATAACACAAAAAGAGCCTATAAATATTATAAAACTAGCTCTATTAATATCATTTTCATTAATTTTAAAAATTTCTTTATATAAATGACTATATCTATCATTTAATGATTTCAATTTTAATTTTGGTAAGTTAGAGTTATTAAATTTTGAACAAAACTTGATATAATATTCGGGGGTTTTCATAGATATAATCATTTTAGAGTATACTATTAAAATTGACCTTAATTAATGTTGAACACATGGAAATATTTAAAATATATTTTCGGGGGGTAATATTGTAAAAACTTTTTTTAAAAAAAGTGATATTATATTCAATAAATCTAACACAAGTCTCATTTTCTAAATTAAATTCATATTTTATAAGGTGATCATAAAATGAAACATTTAGATCATTTGGATAATCAACCTCTCTCATATAAATCTCTTTAGGGCGGTTAATAACATAAATAATACCCTGATCGACTTTGTTTATAAACATAATATAAGATTCTATAGAATTTTTTTCATTATGATTATATTCTGTTATTGATCCTAAGAAGGGTATTAAGAGTGCTGAAAAAATGGTTATTGTTAAAATTCCAAATCCTAGTAATAAAGTTTTTTCTAGTAGGTTTGTCATAAAATTGCATAAAAATTTAAAGATTTAAACTTCGATTCTTTTTCCAATTATTCCAAAATGTCTCTAAACAATTATAAGATTTTAAAGAAAAATATGAAATTTGATGAAAAAAGGAAACTAAAGTACTGTTTTCTATCCTTTTTGTTTTCTGTAAATATTCGAATATTTCACAATATATTTTCATAAATAAGAAAAAACTCTCTTTAGATAAAACTTCATATTTTTTTATATCTAGGATTACGTTTGTATCATAAAGTGATTTCCATAATACCCAATTATCGTTTTCTGGGTCATATTTAAAAATTGAATCATATAATTTATTGTTTTTATTAATAGACTTGCACACTTCAAAGACTCCCACTACTTTTCTCCTATTAAAATCTTTTTTCATTAAAATTATTAAGTCTAGATCATTTAAACAAGATGCATCAATACTAAAGTGATAAAGAAATCGATTCATAAGAGAATTTAGATCTTTAGAGTGGATTGTTTGAAATCCTCTTAAACCCGCAGCAAGGCAATGAAACATAGCGAGTGCTTCCTCTCTAGTGAGTATTTCACCTAAATAGATAATATCTGGTGTTCGATGTAAAAGTGTTTTAATTTGATTTGTTTTTGAATATTTTTTTATTAAGGATTCATCTAATGAATCCGCTTTATATTTTAATTGATGTTTACCGTACATAAATTGATCCAATGATTCTGTTATATTTTCTATGTAAATTTTTCGGAATTCTTTTGGTGTCAATAAATCTAGCGCATTAATCAAAGTAGTTTTTCCTGTGTCCGTTTCGCCTGTTACCGTAAAATTTTTTCTTCTTATAATATTAAAATAGAGAAAAGACATGATTAAAGGATCTACCGTTCTATTTTTCAGTAAATCTTGTATAGTTAAAATATTTTTATTTAATTTTCTTATATCTAAAGCAAAATTATTAATTTGAATAGGTTCGACATCAATAGAAAATCTACAATAGAAAAATTTGTTTTTAATAACAAATTTTATAATAGGATTCATGAAATCAAGCCTTTGACCGCTATATAATCTCATAAGAGTTTTAAGCCTTTCGATTTCTTTTAAATCAAAGCTTATTTCTGTTCGACATCGACCATATGTTTGATGATTCAAATAGATTTCATCATCTGGGGAATCTAAGAAAATCTCTTCTATAAAATCATCAATTAACAACGGAAAAAGTATATTTAAATTTAATTTTTTTAAAGCTGTTAAGAAAGCTAGGCTTTTTTTAATTGAATTTGGAAATTCGTATTTTAAATTCATAACTTTTAGAGCTTCTTTTTTATACAATTTTATTAAAGTCTCTAAAGGAATTAACTGATCAAATTCAGCAATTTCAATATTTTGATTGATATCTTGGATTAATTTATCAAAATAATCCTCATTTTGTTCATTTTTATAAAATGGAGAAACCACGTAAGTTTTCTCAATTTCATCTGAATTTTCATATATATAGACCTTAAAAGGATTATGTTTTCCTAAGTTATATGAGTATAATATTTTTTTATCTCTTCTAATGTTCTTTCTATGAAATTTTTGGTAGTTATTTATAATATATGAACTTCCTCCTAGAAGATATTCATAAAAATTATTGTTATTTCCATTAATTTTACTCTCACTTAAGAAGTTCTTATATTTTTGGATAATTTTAAGATTATTTAGAATATTTAGAATAAGATCTTCAGACTTTTTTTTATAGTCATAGCAACTTTGACAAATCGAATCAATTATTTCTTCTTTCTTTGAACCTAATCTCTTTAAAAAAAAATTATAGACATAAATAGGATTATACCACTCTTCTTCTTTTATCTTATTCAAAGATGACTCCTTGTATATTTTACAATTAAACTCTTTAAATTTACAATTTAGATTTCTATTCTTTTCTATTTTTTGATATATTCTTTGAATTTTTTTTAAAACTCTAAAAAAGTCTATAAAATAATTAATTTGATTTATGTCAATCAATAATTCATTCCATAATACAGATACTAAATTAAATTTTCGAGTTCTATATTTAAACAATATATTAATAAAACATTGTATACATTTTTTTGAATTAAAGAAATCCTTTTCTTCTTGAGAGCAATTATAGCAATCTAGAACTAAAATTTGCTCTTTTTTTCCTTCAAAATTTTCTCTTTCTTTAAAATAAGTCAGATTTTTAAGAGCCATTTATAGTATTTTTATAAAGAAAAATTTAAATATCCCCTTTTATCTTTTAATGGACGAGTCAAAATTAGAATTCAAATAAAAAAATTTATTTATTTTAAATAATTCATTTCCAAAAGTAAAAGTGATAAATAATGGCTCACCGTAAAAAACACGCACCAAGACACGGATCATTAGCATTTCTCCCTAGAAAGAGAGCAACACAAATAAAAGCTCGTGTAAGACACTGGTTAGATAATTCAGATGAAATTAATTTCCTTGGATTTGCAGGATTTAAAGCAGGAATGACACACATTACCTACATTGAGGATCAAAGGAATAGTCCTTATTTTGGAAAGGAATTAATGAAGCCAGTAACAGTTATTGAAGTTCCACCATTGGTTCTTATTGGTATAAGGGTTTATAATGAGGATGAGTATGGTAAATATATAATTGGAGAATTATATATTCAAGAATTTAACCATTATTTATCTCGAAAAATAAATCTCCCAAATTTAGATAAATATAATCCTAAAGATATCAAAAACGAAATTTTAAAAGAGTTGAATGAAAGAAGCGATATCAGAGGTGTCTTTCAAACACAACCATATAACATATCGCTACCAAGAAAAAAACCAGACATTATAGAAATAAAGATAAATTCAATGCAAACCCCTAAAGATGGATTAAAATTCGCTTATGATAATTTGGGGAAAGAAATTAGAGCAAGAAATGTTTTCAAAGAAGGAGAATTAGTTGATGTCATCGCAGTAACAAAGGGAAAAGGATTTCAAGGACCAGTTAAAAGATTTGGAATTAAGATTCTAACACGTAAAAATAATAAAACAAAGAGGGCCGTTGCTTGTATTGGTCCATGGCACCCCGCTAGAGTTCTTTATACTGTTCCAAGAGCAGGGCAGTTAGGATTTCATCAAAGAACAGAATATCATAAAAGAATTATGTTAATAGGTGAAAATGAAGAGGAAATTAATCCAAAAGGAGGTTTTATTAGATATGGTAAAATCAGTGGCGATTACATTTTATTACTGGGATCTATTCCTGGGCCTAAAAAAAGATTAATCAGATTAAGAAAAACCGTCAGACCTTTAAGATCTTTTGTTTTAAATACTCCAGAAATTACATTTGTGAGTCGAGAAAGTCAACAAAGGAGATAATTCCCAATATATCGTGATTTTATGGAAAAAATAAATGTTTACAATTTAGAAGGAAAGAAAAAAAGTAGTGTAGATAAACCAAAAATATTTGAAATTAAAGCCAGAATAGACCTTATCCAGATGGTGAATTCAATATCTCAAAGTACAAACAAGCAAATTCAAGGAAGAGATAAAAGAGCAGGACTAAGAAATACTGCGGAAAGTTGGGGAACAGGGCATGGAATCTCAAGAGCGCCGAGAATAAAAGGAGGTGGGTTTATTACAGCTAGACATGTAGGGCGTGTTCCGTTTTCAAAAGGAGGACGGCGTACCCACCCAGTAAAAATAGAGAAAAAAATTAAGAAAAAAGTTAATAAACAAATGAATAGGCAATCCATATTTTCTGCTATTGCTGCTTCAGGTGATAAATCATGGATAGAAAGAGGAGGTTTTTATATTGAAAACGTACCTGAAATCCCACTAGTTATCGATGATAAGATTCAAACAATAAAAAAAACGGCTAAAATTTATTCTATTTTATGTGATTTAGGATTAAAAGAAGATTTGATAAAAATAAAGAAATCTAGGAAGATAAGAGCTGGAAAAGGTAAATCAAGAGGGAGGAAGTATAAAAAAAAGAAGGGAATTTTAATAGTAATAAAAGATGATTTTGGTATTGTTAAAGCATCAAGAAATATTCCTGGAATGAACGTGATTAAAGTTGAAAATTTATCAATCACTGCATTAGCTCCTGGTGGAACATCAGGTAGATTGATAGTCTGGACCCAATCTGCTTTTAATGAATTAAATAATTTTGAGGTGAATAAATAAGTGGAAAGTTTTTATAAAATTATTAAAAAACCATTAATTACTGAAAAAACATTTGATTTAATTGAAAAAGAAAATAAACTTGTATTTATAGTAGATAGAAAAGCAAATAAAAATCAAATTAAAAAAGCAATTGAAAAATTACATAATATCAAAGTTATTAAAGTAAATACGATGATCACTCCCAAGGGGAAGAAAAAAGCTTTTGTCAAACTTCATCCTGAATTTTCAGCTCAAGATATAGCTATTGATTTAGGTATTTTTTAAGGTTGAACTCTTTTAAATTCTTGATAATTCACTTTCTGAATTTCTTTTGGATGGATGATTTTAATCTTATCTAAAAATTTAATTGATTCCATTTCTAATAATTTTTTGTAACCCGAATCATTTAATATTAGAATATATATAAAATATTTTGGATAACGTTCTTTTAAAACTCGGTAAATATATTTAGGATCTATATTCTCTAATATAATAAATAAATAATTATACTCTATTAACAATAAATTAGTACTTAACCTTATATATTCGATTTGATATTTTATTAAATTTTCTTCAATTTGATTATTAGTATTCGTTAAATCTGGAATAGTCATATTTTTTTTTGGAGAGAATAAAATATTAAAATTTTTGAGGAAAAAATAATTATTATTAACTCCTAATCGCCAAAAATAGTTATATATTTCATAAATTTTGATATTTAGTCTATTAATCAAATTACAATGAAAGAAGCTATTTATATTATTTTCAAGATTCGAATTATCATTATTTTCTTCAGAAATATCAACAAAATATACATAGATTTTAATTTCTTCATTGTGTTCTATCTGAAAATTAAATATTAAAAATCCTATTCTGCTAAGACTATCAATTAAATTTAAATAATTTATGATAAAGGAATTTTTTTGTTCAATTATTTTAAGGTTGATACTATAAAAATTAAAATTAATTAATTTATCCTCAGTTTTTATTGTAATTGATTCTGATTGTTTTGATATAGATGTATTAGAATTTATATCCAGAAAGAAAATTGCCAAAAATTTCTTTTCTAAAA
>JBHLQA010000169.1:0-7113 GCA_048885285.1 Candidatus Odinarchaeota archaeon | reverse complement strand
AATTAATGGGAACATCAGATGCTTTCACTAAGGAAGAACGGGATAAATTAGATCGATTACTAGACAATGAAGATTTCTCTTAATTTTTTTTTTCTTTTTATTCATTAGATATAATTAATTCTCATTATGGGAGTTAAATTACAAGCGATAATAGTTCGTAAAAATGTGGATTTTCAAGAATTACATGGCAAAACTATAGCAATTGATGCTCCGAATATCATAATGGGATTATTTAATTTTGTACGTAAGAATTCTGATGGATCCTCAGCTGGATTAATCTTAGATAACACACAGAGACCAATTTCCCATCTCTACGGTCTTTTATACCGAATTAATTTTTTATATTCCAAAAAAATATTTCCTCTCTTTTGTTTTGATGGAAAAGTGTCTGAATTGAAACGAGTTATTACCAAAAATCAATTAAAGGACTTTCTATTTACACAACAATGGTATCAAGAAGCTATACGAACTAATAATAAAGAGTTAGCGCGATATATCGCATTAAGTAAGGAATATATGTGGCAAAATATTATTAAAGAAAGTAAACAGCTATTAGGTTGTATTGGAATTCCCTATATTGATGCACCTGCTTCTGCAGAATCCCAATGTGCATATTTGGTAAAGAAAAAGATAGTTGATTATTCAAATTCTCAAGATTTCGATTCTTTACTATTTGGATGCCCGCAAGTGATTCAAAATCTCTCAAAATCATTACGAAGAAAAATTCAGGGAAGATGGCAATATCAAAAAATTCAACCAGTTAAAATTAATTTAAATAAAACCTTGGAAAACTTGAAAATTACTCTATTTCAATTAGTAGATCTTGGTATATTGATGGGAACCGATTATTTTCCAGGAATCAAAAATATTGGTCCGAAAAAAGCACTTACTCTCATACGAAAATATAACACCATTGAGCAGGTAATAATGAATGAACGACATAACTATGATTTTCAGACGTTAACTCCAGAACTTATACGAAAAGTAAGGAAGTTATTCTTGATTCCTGAAGTAATCGAGGATATAAATGATGTAGTATGGACTGCTCCGAATAAAGCAGGAATATATTCATTACTCTGTAAAGAACATAATCTCAATCGAGAACGGGTCAAAACCACGATAATAAAGCTTGAAAAGAATTATGAAAATTGTAGGCAGTATTTTCTTTTTAATAAAGGGAAAACCAGATCCAGACAAATTACATTAGATGCATTGTTCTAACCATTTTTTATCCTTAGTGGATTTAAGTGTATCACATGAGATATTTTTTATTTAAATATATATAAAAGATACAATTGTAAAGAAAATTGGATAAAACAAATAATTATGACTCAGACACTTAAAAAACAAGACATTGAGGTAATGAATAGTTATGAGCGTTATTCCAAATTTTACAAAAATCCATTGGCTCTTCGCCCAAAAGTTCTTAGTTGTCTTTTTAGGAATATAACCTTAACATCAAAAAGAAATGGTAAAATTCTAGCATTAGGCAAACCTAGCTACACTCTTTTGAGTAATCTTACTGATACTCCCATACTTCTGGTACATAAATTTGTCAATCGTTTTCTTGTAGATATAATACGATTTCGGAAGTTTTTAACATTATATCCTGAAACCCTCAATTCAAGAAATCATAGTAAAAAGGTTCATATTTATCTTCATAAATTATACCGATTAGCTCCTATTTTTAATTATAATCGAGCTAAAGAAAATGTTCGAAGGTTACAAATTATACTAAGGAGAATTTATTATGAACCGCAGATAATGACTCAAATTGCATTTATTATTTTTATTACCGATTTCCTTGATACTAAATACCCACAAAAAATAATTCAGTCCAATTTACAGATGCTCTGTTCTTGTTCCGCTTATTCTTTTCATAGATTGCGCAATAAAATAGGGTTAACTCCAAAAAATATGAAAAGTATGAAAAAGAACCACCACTAAAATTCTTGGGACAATATACATTTTATTAAGGATTTTTATAGATAATCTTAATACTTAATACAAATAAGATTTTTTTCAGTGGAGCCTTTTTTTGAGCATTTTTTAATTTTGAGATTTATCTATTCTTTATCTCTCTTTTTAATAAAAAAAATTCAAATTTCACTCTAATAATTTGACTTTTTGGTTTGGGATCGTATTAAATTTAGTGATGATATTTAGATTATTCAATTATCCTTTTTCTTTATGCTATTTTAAAGTATTGGTTCCAAACTTCCATATATTTATCATACCACTTGTCAAGTTTGCGGAAAGTGCTTTTATAGTGTGGTCCCTGCCCTCTTAATACTGTATCTCCATCCCATTCTCATAATAAAGCTTTCCATCTTTTATGTTTGGCTTTATATTCTCGAATAAACTCGGGAAATTGCTTAGAATTGTGTCCAAACACACGATAATCAAGTACTCGCTGTGCCTCTCTCTCTGTCATCATATGCCTTTTAAACGAAGGATAATATGTATATTTTCTGTGAAATGACTCAAGCAAATTATTCGTGCTTGCTAAGAGTGGATCTTTCTGGTGGGTAATTAATTTTGGCGCCCACTTCTCTAATTGTCTAAATGCTTTCTTTAATCTCGAGATCCTTTTTGTATGCAGTTTTTGAATACTATTCCGTAAAATCTCTAACTTAAGGTATAAATCTGTTTCTGATTTTGAATCAATTATCTCATAAAACGGTTTTAATAACCAATTCCATTCTCTTGAAAGTGGTTTAGAAGAATTTGGTGACATTCCCACGAAAACTTTTACATGACGTGCCATTATCCATTTTACATGAGTAATACAATTCTGAAGCTTTACATTCTTAAAACTTCTTGTTTTAAATAACGCTCCCAGATTTGTAGAGCAATCTTTAACCATTCCCTTTATCTTTAAAGTAGCATCCTTTCTTCCTTCTCTTAAAACTTTCATTCCTACATCTCTTCCCATATTTTTCGTAATTCTTGCCACGGGAACGAATTTTGTATTAAGATCAACGGTATCTATAGTATATCTTTTCTTTCCAGCGATTTTCATATGAATCTCATCATAACCCCAATACCCACTGGAAGGCACAGGAGTGTTTTTTAAAAGCTCTCTAAGTTTGTTAGAAATCTTATTTATCCATCTAACGATTGTAGATTTAGAGATTTTTATTCCAAAATCTATTTTAAAGACTTTTTGAATCTGGGGAGGGGTTAATCCCTCCATATAATGTTGTCTCGCTCGAAATTTAAAGTTTTCATGATAATTACAATTTTTTGGAGCTAATCTGGAATAATCTGGATTAATTTCCCCACAATTTGGACAACGCTTACGTAATATTCGAAATTTGTGTTTTCCTTTCCATTTGTCTAAAATAACTTTCCGTATATTTGAACCATTCCTCACTAAACGTGAACCACATTGAAGACAATGTGTTTCTTTAATCTTGATTATCTTATTCGCTTCTAAAATAATTTTATACGAGTGGTCTTTGTAATAGGGAGAAATTTGCTTTTTGTCGATTATTGACTCATTAATTTTTTGTGGAGGAAAATATTTAATAAGAGTGGTTTGTTTTATCTTAATGGTAAGCATTTTTCTTCGATTTAGTTGATTGGAGTTAATTAAATAGAAGGAGAGCTTCTCTTTAAATCTTATCTTTATACAAAACACTTTATCATCGGAAACTAAAACTGATTTATTAATTTCGACTGAAAAGTTAGAGTTTAAACCAATTTAGATACAGATTCAAACCTAATTCATTTCAAATCACTGAATTTGGTATGCAATCTATCCTTTTTCTTTAAATACTTTCAGTATATGCTTATATGATGGCATCAAGAGTGCATAATTTTGTGCTGATTTTTGGGATTATCTTAGGATCCTTATTTTTCACAGTAATATATATAACTCCAAACCATAGTGATAATACAATAAACTCGGATATTATACCCAACCTTTCCGATAACAATTTTGATAATGTAGAAGATATTTTAGATTCCAAGGTAAATAATTATAGCTCAATAGGATATTTCCCTCAATTATACCAGCCATCCTTACAAGCTACTTATTATGCTTTATATATATTAGAGCAAATAGGACGATTAACGGAAATAAACCAAGCAGATATAATAGATTTTATTATGAGTTGCTATGATTCAATTTCACAGCGATTTATCGATGATTATGCTCGAAGATATTTGGACATTGATATTTATAAGACATATTATCCTTATACTTCTCTATTAGAAGTTAATTGTTATGCCATACTATCTCTTGATATTTTAGAGAGTTTAGATTTGATTGATATTCAAGAATCTATTGATTTTATCTGGAGTTGTTATCAACAAGTGAGCAGTGGCTTCATAGGACAACCCTATGACTATTGGTTAGAAGACCATTTTAAGATAGCCACAGCTGATAATACCTATTTTGCTGTATCTACGTTGGACTTGCTTATGAACAATTGGAATGGATATTCACAGGAAAAAAATGATATTATAGAGTTTTTAGAGTCTTTACAATCCACGAATTCATTTTATTGGTATTTTGGAGGGTTTGAAAACGACGAAGATCACTCCTTAGATACGATAGATATTTTCGAGCCAAATTTACTTTCTTCTTACTATTGTATAGGTGCCTTAAATGTGTTTGGAATGGCAGAAGTTATTAATATAAATAATTTCCATCAATATTTAGACGGGCTTTATGATTCTCCAACCGATAGCTTTCAAATGGCCCATAATGTTCCAATACAAGGTTTTGGAAATATTGTTGCTACTTCATTAGGTTTAATTTTATCCGATTTAACAAGTTATACAGGAATAAATAGAAACAATGTAATTGATTTTATTCTTTCAAATCGAAATACTAAAGGTATCTGGAACTATTCTACTGAATATCTCTATTGTGAACTCCTTGATCCTTTTCAGGTTATACGGGCTTTATCGGAAGCAGGAGAACTTTCCCAACTTACTGAAAATGATAAAGACGCAATATCCACCGCTTTAGAAGATTATGCCAGTTATTATGGATATTCCTTACTTTCTAACGAGTATACTTCAATCAAAATGTTGTATAGCATAATTAACTCATTTGAATCATATAATAGGACATCAGAATTGGACTACTCATATCTATACTCTCTTATCGAAGAAGCTTGTATATATGTACCATTGTCCGATTGCGAAGGCATTAATATAGGATTAATATTTGAAGAGGCAATTCGGAAATATCGGTCTTTTCCTATTGAATATTATTGCTCAGGTACTCAACAATACTTACAACAAACAGAAGACTCATTATTTTCGCATAAGAATACATTTCATGCATTAGATTCATTACAAATACTTGAAATGTTAGATGAATTTGAAAATTCTCATAATTTAAATGAATTATTACAATCTATCATTGACAGTCAATTTTTAGAATCTGGATATGATAATTATGGCGGATTTTTACCATTTTTAAGCTTTTTAGCAGGTAGTTTTGAATATCAAGACTCCAAGATCTTTGTAGATTATTCTTATTATGCCATTAAAGTCATGGAGTTATTGAGTAATTATTTAGGATTAGGTAATATCATTTCACTTGGTTTTGATGTTTCTGCTCTTAATAGTTATATTCATAGTAATATTGTTGAAGATGCAAATTATCAATATTATTCTCCTGGATATACCTTAAATCCTACCACTCAAATCGAAAACACTTTTTTTGCCATCTCTATTTTACAAAGTATTGATCAATTTGATTTAGATGAGGGTAAAATCGCATATTTTTGCGAGAATTTTGTGAATTATTCGGATATCAAAAGCGTGTATTATACCTATAAAATCTCAGAACTTATTAATGAAAATATTTTCCTTAACCCAGATCTTGTTTATTTGCTTATTGGAGAGATTTATTCAGAAAAATATCATGAATATTTTCAAACTATGGATAAGAAAAAGATTGATCCAGAGATAGTAATATGGATTGCTGAGATGGTGTTAGAAGATCTAAGTAACTCGAGTACGTTTATTAATATAGACCATCTGGAAAGTTGTGTGTTTTTATCTACTGGAAATAATATAACATTTACGATAAATGCAAAATATTCAGGAACGTTTTGGTATTGGGTTGATAATATCTTAGTAGATTCCGATTCATTTACTCCAAATGGGGATACGTTCGTATATTCGCTAGATGAATATACTAACACTATTAAGGATTATACAGTAAAAGTAAATACTACGGCTCTGGATGAGAGCTATGGAGAAACTACAGCAATGTTTAGCGTATATTCTCCCTCAAGCACGATTGTCACTATTTTAGAATTGAATAATTATGAATTTATGACTACAGGTAATACTATTACTTTTTCACTTCATTCCCTATATCCAGACTGGTACAATTTTACCATTGATAATAGTGAGATCAGTTCTGGACCCTATTATGATGGGCAAATACTTGAGGTTTCTATTGATGGATACGATGTAAATACTCATGATGTTGAGATTTGGGCTATTGGATTGGACTCAAAAGAAGGAGAGGCCTTTGCCAGCTTTACAGTTTATTCTACCTCAGAGACGACCATCACTATTTATTCTATTATAAACTATGTATACAATACCACAGGAAATTATGTAAATTTTAGTATCAACTCTAAATATCCTGAAAACTTTTCGATAACAATTGATGAAGAGCTCTTAGAACTAGGGACCTATCAAAATAATGTGTCTATTTTATACTCAATTGATGGATATGATCCAGGGCTTCATTCATTAACTATCTGGGCTAATAGTTCTGATAAAAAGGAGACGAGCACTACTGTGCAATTCGATGTATTTAGCGAATCGTTCGTAGAGATTGAAATACACCATCTCAATAATTATGAATTTAAATCTACGGGAAATTATATTGTATTTTATCTGAACAGTTCTTTTCCTGATTCCTATAAGGCTTTTATTGATAAAAATGAGATCGCTACTGGGATATATCATTATGGTGGAGAAGAGTTCACATATTCTATTGACGGATATTTTATGGGAGAGCATAACATTTCTATTTGGGCTAATTCAACCGACGGAAAAGTAAGTGCTTGTGAATCGAGTTTTTCTGTATATTCTTTATCAAATACCATTGTAACTATCGAAGAACTCCCT
>JBHLQA010000168.1:0-7116 GCA_048885285.1 Candidatus Odinarchaeota archaeon | reverse complement strand
CAACCTTTAACTCTTTGCCAAGCTTTTTTAAATCAGCATCAATTTCCGCCAGAGTCACCTTGCCGTAAACATCTATTTCTCTCTGTCCAAGCTTATCCAGATTCGGACCGTGGATCACCAATATCTTCATAATCAATCCCTAACTCTTTTATTTTTTCTATTGTAGGACAGCCTTTCAAATTCCATCCACGTTCCTTATAAACAGCATCTTGTAATCTTGAGTATTGTTCAACACGATATTTTCGAAGAATTATTATTTTTTCCTCTGTATTTTTATCTGATATATCAAATCCTAATTCTTTAAGTTGATTATCATATCTTTCTTGGCGACTTTCATATTCTAAGGGTGTTACTGGACCCATTGATCTATATGGTAAATTTGAGTCTCCAGAACGCAACCCTTGTCCTAAACGTATATTAAAGATTCTCTGGAAATTGTACACTCTTTCTGACATCATGATAAGATCATCTGGAGTTGAGGTTCTTCCTGTAACTGCTGAAAAATACTTGGCATACCAGTCAACATGATAAGGAACTCGAGCTTGAAGAAGCTCACCTGTATCGGGATCTTTTATTGGAAGTTCCTTGTTTTGAGGACCAATAGCATCGTTCCAAGGGAGCTTACATAGTCCATTTAAAGAGAACCAGGTCCTCCAATAAGGAAACCAACGTAAAGCTTTTGCTTTATCTTCAAATGTTGGAATTGTATTTCTTACCATATCCTCAAAAATTAACCATGCTTCATCATGTTGTGGTCCTTTAAGAGCTAATCCATATCCACCTTGCTGAGCGAGCGATTCTTTTGTCATATATTCTGAGAATTCTAATCCTTTATGTTCCATACCTATGTCACTAAGGAATTGAGGATCACCACCATAGTTTTCAGCAAAATATTTTTTCATTTCCCTAATTCCTTTTCCTACAATTACTCCAAAACCTTCTCCTCGTGCCATCTGATGAATTAATTCTAAGGCAGCTTCAGCATTTCCAAATTTAAGTTCAAGATTTCCCGTGATTTCTTTATTTAGAATACCTTTCTCATAACATTCCATAACAAAAGCAATTCCTGTCCCTACAGAAATTGTATCTAATCCATATGTATCACAATAAAAATTAACTTCAAGAATCCATTTTACATCCCATACTCCCCAATTTGATCCACAACCAGCTATCGTTTCATATTCTGGCCCATCTACAATTACTTCTTGACCTTTAAAAGGACCCGTCAAAACTTTATGACCTATTGTGTAATGTGAACAACTCATAGTGCAGCCAATCCAGCATCCATCCGTTCCTTCTTTGACATGATAAACCTTACGCATTTCTTCACGACTATAAGGTATATTTTTATCTTTAATTTCTTTATGAGAACCATATCGAAAGTTCTCAGTTGGAAGTAGATCAACAACATTCATTATATCTGGTAAATAACCCGTTCCAACTCTTCGCATTTCATTCTGTAAGGGATCTACCTCCATAATATCTTTACTATGAATCTTTCCCAGTTCTCGCGCAGTATCTAAATCCGCTGGATTATTTGATTTTATTGAGACGCTAGGAGAACGACATACTAATGCTCTTATACTTTTATTGCTAAATACTGTCCCTATTCCCCCTCTACCTGCTTGCTTAAAAGAAGCATGTTTGCGCATTGTTGAATACCAAGAGAAATTTAACATCCCCCACTTTGAATGTTTAGCTGCTGGACCACTACTAACGACAGAGATTTGTCTTTTTTCAGCATCATCTTTAGCATACTTCTCTGTAAATTGTTGAGTAAGTTCATGAGAAAATTCTGATAAGTCCTCAGAATCTTCAACTTCTTCAATTTGAATTATTCCCTCAATACCATCAATATAAATGACAACATCTTTTTTTGCTTTTCCTTGTATTTCTAATGCGTCAAAACCTGAAAATTTAAGATAAGGTCCGAAATATCCTCCAACATTAGAATCGATAATAATGCCTGTTAAAGGAGATATTGAAGTAACAATTGACTTTCCAGAACCAGGATAAAAAGTACTTCCCCCTAATGGACCTGAAGATATGCAAATCTCATTCTCGGGCTCATCCCATTTTACTAAACGATCTTTTGGAAGAGAATTCCACATAAGCCATAAATCAAAGCCCTTTCCTCCAATAAATTTATCTTTCATTTTTTCAGAAACAGGCTTTATAGAAATTTCATTTCTAGTAAGATTGATATATAGAGTCCGATTTGCATACCCTCTTCGGATTTCTTGGATTTTATATTTTTTTTCTGCTAGAATCATAAATTTATTACTACTAAGTCTTAATTATTAAATTAAAAACATCAATTTAAACTATAGATGATTAAATGAGGCTATAGAATTAAATATTATTTAAATATTGCACATATCGAGTTTAATCTTTGGCATTAGATAACCAATAAGGATAATATCATGTTATTATTAAACAAAAATCGAAAGTTTTTATCATCATCATCTCCTAATTTCTAAGAAATTTTAAATTATTTAGTTAGGAATTCTTTATACATTTATCAATAAACTTGTCAAGTACTTGTTCTATTGTTGGACTTTTTATGGATTCGATATCGTAATTGACTCGTACAATTGGTTTGTTACATTTTATTAATTTTTCAAGATTTATTGGACTGCCATCAATAACAATTTCAGCTTCAATCTTATTTAAAGTTTCTTCCATGTCTTTAATTTGTTGTTCATTATAGCCCATTGCTGGAATAATTTGAGTTATATGGGGAAATTCTTTGAAAACTAACTTCATTGCTCCAGTTAAATAAGGTCTCGGATCGATTATCTCTGATCCATTATTTATTGCTGCTACAAATCCGGCTCCAATAGACATGTTACCATGAGTCAATGTAGGACCGTCTTCAACAACAATTACTTTTTTTCCGTTTAAATCAATATCATTCTCGACTGTTACAATTGAATTTGTAAAAATTTTAGTAGCATTTGGATTTAGAGCTTTTAAATTATCTTCTACAATCTTTACATCTTCAGCTTTAGCACTATTCATCTTATTAATTACAAACGCATCAGCATATCGAGCATTAACTTCTCCAGGATGATATAAAACTTCATGCCCTGGTCTTAATGGATCTACCACAACAAATAATAGATCAGGGATGTAGAATGAGATTTCGTTATTTCCACCATCAAAAATAATCACATCCGCTTCCTTCTCAGCTTCCCGTATGATTTTTTTATAATCTACACCAGAATAAATAACTAAACCTTGCTCAATGTAAGGTTCATATTCCTCACGTTCTTCAATTGTACAGTCATATTTATCTAGATCTTCATAATTTTCAAACCTCATGACATTTTGTTTTACTAAATCACCATAAGGCATTGGTTCGCGAATAGCTATGACTTTATATCCTTTATTCTTTAAATATCTATATGTAGCTCGAGAAACTTGACTTTTTCCACATCCAGTTCTTACTGCACAGATAGCAACTACAGGTTTATTTGCTTTAAGTTGTGTAAATCTACCTGAAATCAGGCGATAATTTGCTCCAGCAGCAAGAACTCTCGATGCTTTATGCATAACTTCTTCATGAGATACATCAGAATAGGCAAAAACTACTTCATCAACTTGATATTTCTTTATTAAACCTTCCAGTTTTTCTTCTGATATCATTGGAATTCCATTTGGATATAAACTACCTGCTAGCTCTGCAGGGAATTTTCTTTCGGTTTCTTCTGTGGTACCTACGTTTTGTTCTCCTGCAATAGTGAATGCTACAACATAATATTCTTCGTTATCCTTAAAAACAGTATTAAATAAATGAAAGTCAAAACCAAGAGCACCTATAATAATAACTTTCTTTCTTTTCATAGATATAAACCATTCTTATAGTATTCTTTCTTTTATCATATTATTTAATTTGGGATTTGTAATAATAATTTTGGATAGTATTATGGGAAAAACAGCCCACCTTTAAATTTATACAATTGATATACAAATACTTTTTAATTGGATAAGTTTTAATCAAATAATCTCTATTTTCATTCTAAAATTCGGAAATAATAATTAATGGATTCTAACAAGATTAAGAAATTACTATTGATCAAAAGTGATGCAGAGAAATCTCAACTTCGGTTTCCACTGGCGGTGGCTGGATATTATCCTGTAATATTTGTAGAAAAATCTGTCCTAATCATCAAGGGATAAAAAATATAAACAAATAAAGAATATTCTATTTTATTGTATTTACGGAGTTGAATTTATAACATTTAAAATACTCTGCCTTAATTTTTCTATACTAAAAGGTTTTTTCAGAAAAGTTACAGCTCCAACTGAAAGAGCTTCTTTTTTAATACTATTATCTGCGCTCGTGAAAATAATTTTAGAGTGATTACTTATACTTAGAATCTCTTTTGTTGCCTCAACACCATTTTTCTTTGGCATCCGATGATCCATCAGAATTATATCAGGTTTTCTTTGAAATGATTTAAATAGTTGTACGGCTTCTTCACCATTATTGGCTGTTCCCACTACCTCAAACCCAATATGTTCTAGCATTTTTTGATACAATAATAAAATTTCTCTATCATCATCTACTATTAGAATTGAACTAGTTATCAATGATCACCTTTAAGCATTAATAAAATAACTTTAGTTCCCTTAGCATAGTCTCCTTCGACTTTATCTTCAATCCAGACTTTTCCATCATAATTCTCAACAATTTTTTTAACTAATGATAAGCCCAATCCCATTCCGTAAGTAGTTTTAGAAGTAGGGTCTGCACGAGTTAACACATTTCTCTTGCGTTCATCCTCAATCCCGATGCCATTGTCAATAAATTCAAGTTTCCAATAAGAAATGCCATCCTGTTCTACTTGTAAAGCTTTTATTATTATTTCTACAATATCATTATTGTTATATCTCACTGAGTTGATAAGAATATTCTCGAATACATCTTGAAGTTGATCATTACCAAGGATTAAAACTTTTTTACTTGATAAATCCCATTTAATTTGAATTTTTTTATCTTGAAATGAATTCCTTAAAAACTCGATAGATCGATTTAAAACCTCAAAAACATCAACTTCTTCAATGGAGATTTCATGCTCTTCCAATTGAGATAATTTACGAACATTATCAACTAATTCTGTACCTCGATTTATCTGTCTATATATAATATCTATGAAATCTCTAATAGTATCATTTTTACAATTTTCCTTTAAGTTTATATCGATTAATTGGATAGATGAATAAAGAATCTGGAGATTATTAGTTATATCATGGATAAAGAGGTCTTTATAAAACTCTACTTGGTTATATGCGCGAAGATATTTTTTCTTTGATTGTTTTAATTTCTGTTCAGCTAATTTCAATGGTGTAATATCATTTATAATTGTTAAAAGAAAGGGTTTATCATTAAGTAGAATTTTAACGAAAGAAAATAATCCATATCTAACTTCCCCAGATTTAGTTCTATAGTCGGTTTCATGATTAATTACAGTTCCTTGTTCTTTAACAGTTCTCATCATGTCTTTCCGTTCTCTCCTACCTTTTAATCTAGCTTCCGAAGCTGTTTTACCAATAATTTCTTTCTTAGAAAATCCTAAAAGCTTTAGAAAGGCATCGTTTACTTCAAATATTCTTCCTTCTTCTAAGGTACTTATCGACATCGCTAAAGCATTACTATTGAACGCTTTAGAAAATTTTTCTTCAGATTCTTTTAGCTTCTGCTCAGCTTCGATCTTATCTGTTATATCAACATGAATAGCAAAAGCAGCTGGACGACCTTCATAAATTATTGATTTCGCGAATATGTCACGCCATCCAATTTTTCCATCCTTCCTTAATATTCTAAACTTATAGTTAAATATATCACCAATTTCACCACGTTGTACTTTTATTGCTTCTCGTATTACAAGGTCACGATCATCAGGATGTATAATTTTAATTGAATCTTCAGGACCCCAATTTTTAATCTCTTCTTCCGACACTCCAAAAGTATCAGTAACTTTTTTATTAAAATATTTTAATATTCCATCTTGTAGGATAGTTATCCCTAATACTGAATTATCTGTAAGATTTCTAAATTTTTCTTCTGATTCCTTAAGCTGTTGTTCAGATTTAACTTCTTCAGAAATGTTATAAGTAATTGCAAAAATCGCAGGATGACCTTCATAATTTATTGTTTTCGTGGAAATCTTAATCCATGCAATTTCCCCGTTTTTCCTGATTATTCTATATTTATATTCATCGACAACATCTGGATTAGCTAATTGCCTTCTACGTGCCTGTTCCGCGACGAATTCTCGATCTTCAGGATGGATAATCTTAAGAAAATCATCAGGATTCCAACCTTTAATCTCTTCTATTGAATACCCAGAAGTTTTAGATACAGGCTTATTAAAATATTTTAATAAACCATCTTGTATTATCATTATCCCAACGAGAGACTGTTCAGTAAAAATCTTAAGTTTTTCAATTGATTTATTTAAATCATCATTTGTATCATTTATCATCTGAAAAACCTTAAAAGTCTACGGTTTTACTTTATATTTACTACTGACGTGGTAACTAAATTAATATAAAATAAACTGAATTAAATATGGTAAAATTAGTTTTTAAGAATATCGATTTATTTAATAATTTTAAAAGAGTAGCGAATCTTATAGAATCATAACTATTGAAAAATTTTAAAATTCTAAAATCAAAAAAACATAGATAATTAATTATTAGTAATTATAATTTCGAATAATATCTTAATCTGGATCAAATCTTTGAATAATTTTATTAATAATATTTTTCTTATTGTACGTTCTATAAATAGTAAGAAACTAAATAAGATCAATTAAAACCTTTATTTTGAGGTTTAACATGTTATTCCTCTTTATAATATCAACCTAATGATGTTAAAATATATAGAATTTCTATAGTCTAAATTATCTGAAATTATTGATTTAAATTCATTGCTTTTAGAATGTTATTTTCTAGTTTTTCGATGCTAAAGGGTTTCTCTTTGAAGCTTATGGCTCCAATTGATAATGCTTCCTTTTCAATACTCCTATCAGCACTCGTAAAAATAATTTTTGTATGATTGTTTATACTTAAAATTTCTTTTGTGGCTTCAATACCATTTTTCTTTGG
>JBHLQA010000167.1:0-7132 GCA_048885285.1 Candidatus Odinarchaeota archaeon | reverse complement strand
GCTGAAAATAAAACAGGTAATTTAGATTCCGATTGTTTAATATTAAATCCATAAGATCTTAAAACAGTATTAATCTGATTATTATTTATTCCATAGAAATCTTTAATTATATTAAACTTGGTAATTGATTGATTATTAATTGATAGTTCCAATTCTTTAGCACTAAAAGCTAATAATAATTTTTCTGAAATACTTTTTAAATTATTTATGGGAGAAATTATACAGAGAATAAGATTTTTAGAATTTAATTGGGAAAAATTAATACCAAATGCTTCAATACTCTTATTTATTTGCCGATTAGCGGCCATATACAGAAGAAATTCGATATTTTTTTTATTTGAAATATTAGAGTTGAGTTGAAATGCTTTAAGAAAGTGGTAACATGCTATAAATATATGGTCTTGGTTTAAAATATATTTATCATTGATTATTTGAATCACTGAATTTTCATTCTCGTTTTGGAATTCATTGATAATACTCATTAATTGATTTAAGGCTTCTTTTTTATCATAGATTCTATGAGTTTCCATGAACTTGTTTAAATTCATTTTAAATTGAATAATTCCCACAAAATATTTCAAATTTAACTCAATGATATTAAAATCTTTAATAATCAAATTGGAAAGCTCCACGTTAAGAATTCTGGCATAAAATTATAGTTTATTCCAATACGAATATAAATTGAAACAACTAAGAATAATAACAAATAAAAAGTAAAAATCCAATCTTTTAAGTTATACTTTATAGTATGATAATAGGAACGTTCTTTGTCACTTCCAAATCCTCTTGATTCAAGTGCTTCAGCAACATTAAATGCTCTCCTTATAGAACAAATTATTAAAGGAATTAAAAGTGGAAAAAGGTTCTTAATCTGGTTAATAAGTCCTTTTTGTTGCATTTCATACCCTCTACTTTGCTGAGCATCGATGATATTTTGAGCTTCATATGCAATGGTTGGGACAAACCTAAATGCTAAAGAGAAAGAAAACGCAAATTCATATGGTATTTTCATAGAGATAAGAGAGAGTGCCAAATCATTTGGATCAACTGTTAAAAAAAAAATTGAAAATGCTGATACCATGGTTAAAATTCTAAAGATCATCGCAATAGCAAATGAAAATGATATAAACAATGTATCTAAAACAATAATGAATATAATTAAGAAAGATAGTCCTTTAATGCTTTTAATCCATTGTTTAAACAATTTTCCTAAAAGAATTATTGGAATCAAACTTAAAAAAATAAAGAATAAAGGGATAATTTCATTAAAAAGCAAAGTACTGATAGTATATATGAGTGATAATACTAATTTGGATCTAGGATCCATTTTATGTATAATAGATTTTTTTTTCATAAACTTAAAAGCATTAAGGAATTCTAAAGACATTTTAATATGTTCCTCCTAAATATTTGACGATTTATGTTGTATTAAATTGCTTAAGTAATTTATCATATCATTTTTAGTAAGAACATCTTCTACATCACGGTATCCAGTTTGTTGTAATGCTAAATTGAATTGACGAATTTGTGGTAAAATTAATGATGTTTTTTTTATTAAAAATTCATTATTCAATACCTTTTTGGTTGGTCCATCACAAATAATCTGTCCATCTGCCATTAGTATCGTTCGTTGTAAGTAATCATAGGCAAATTCTACATTATGAGTAATAATAATTATTGTCTTTCCAATATTTCTTTCCTTCTTAATTAGATTTATAAAAAATTCAACTTCTTTAGCATCTTGACCCAATGTAGGCTCATCAAAAACTAAAATTTCGGGATCTCTGCATATTATAGAAGCTAGAGCTAGTTTTTTCGATTCTCCTCCTGATAAATTTAAGGGGGAGCGATTTCTGTATTTTTCAAGATTAAAATCTTGTAATACTTGATCTACTCTCATTTGAATTTCTTCTTTATGAAGATTAAGACTTTTCAGTGAAAATCTAATTTCTTCCTCGACAGAATTAGCAAATAATTGATGAAAAGGATTTTGAAAAATAATTCCAACTTTTTTAGATAATGTTGCGATGCTTTTAGAACTAATATTTTCATTTTCTATATATATACTACCATACGTAGGTCTGATTAATCCATTTAAGGTTCTAATCAGAGTTGTTTTACCCGCTCCATTTTTGCCCATTATTCCTATTAATTCTCCTTTAAAGATGTTCAAACTAATATCTTTTAAAGCTTCAGTTCCGTTTGGATAAGAATATCCTATTTCATTAAATATAACCACTGGTAAATCCTTAATTTCTTGCATCATTTCAATCTTATTTTTCACATTTTTAAAGATTTTACTGCCTCTGTAATGGATGTGGGTATTTTTTTATCAAATAAATTCTCTTTTTTAAGTTTATTAAAGATTGAGTAAATTACAGGTTTATTCAACTTTAAATTTTGAAATGTTATACCATTCACAACTTTCTCGCATGAATCATATTCAAGTACACTACCATCCTTCATTAAAATCAATTGATCAGTAAATGGTAATATTAAATCAAGACGATGTTCACTTATTAAAATCGTTATTTTTTTATCTACTTTTATCTCTTGTAGCAAATTAATAATTTTTTTTGCCATATATGGATCCAATAACGCTGTGGGTTCATCTAATATCAACATTTTTGGTTCTAAAACCAAGATAGAAGCAATAGCAACTCGTTGTTGTTCTCCACCACTCAGTTCAAAAGGTGCTTTATCTAATAAATGTTCAATTTCTGTTAAAGATGCACTTTCATTAATTCTTCTTGAAATTTCTTTTGGAGGAACACCTAAATTTTCTAAACCAAATGCAATTTCATTTTTAACATTCATTGATATTAGCTGATTTTCTGGATTCTGAAAGACTATTCCTACATCAGTACTTAAATTTGCTATTGAAGTTTCAACTGTATCATTTCCATTGATAAAGACTTTTCCTTTATAAAAACCAGCATAAAACTGTGGAATCAAACCATTCATACATCTAATTAAGCTAGTTTTCCCTGAACCTGTCTCTCCACATAATAAAATAAAATTATTGTTATTATCTTCGATATATAAATTTATATTATTTAAGGCATATTCTTCATTTCCTTTATATCGATAATAAAAATTATCAAATTTGACAAAATTCATGGTAGAATTTAATTAAAAGACAGTTTTGTTCTTCTTTAATTTTTAATTACTTAAAACTTGGATTATAAATATTTTTTAATATTTTCAACGAGTTCAGTGATATTATAGTCTGATTCATTATCAATAGTTAAAGAAGCTGCTCCGTCATGACCACCACCACTTCCTTCATATTTTTTGGAGATTTGTTCTAAAATTTTTGCTAAGTTTAATCCTGTTTCTTCACAAATCTTTTTTCTTGCACGAGTATTGATTCTAGAGAACTTAGTTTCTTTTGATATAACTATTGAAACATCAAATCCTATTGTTATTAGCATTGAAGCTACAGCTGCCCCAAAACTACTAACATTAGTTATACCAATTAAATACTTGCCTTCTCGAATTAATTCAAGTCTTTGTAAACCTTTTATTTTAGCTATTTTTTCGGATAAATCAATGTCATTTTTAAGAAGTGCACGTATGTCCTGAAATTTTATATCTTCACTTAATAATTTTCCTACATTTTGAATTGAATTGTTGTTTCCATGTTTAAAGAAACCTGAATCTATCAATATAGCTGAAATGAAAAGAATTTTCAAAGGATTATTCAATGGAGTGTTGTAGGTTTCAAAGAGCTGCAATATTATCTCAGCTGTAGAAGAATAATCTTTAAATATTATATTTAAGGATGTGATGTTAAGATTTCTATTTTCAGATTTTTCTCCAAAATAATGATGATCTATAAAGATATAGGGAATTTTTAGAAGAGTAATATCTGAATCATCATTTAATTTAGTTTGATCTAAATTATTTGTATCTAATATTAATATTATTTCAGCTTTAGATCCCTGAAATTCTTTTTCATATGACAAATTAAATACAGGAAATTTTGCAGAAAAGTTTTTTAAAAAATTTTTTGCAGATTTAGAAAGTTCTGAAAAAAAAATGGAGATCTCATTATTTTTTAAATAATAAGTTAAAAAGATTTTTAGAGTAAAACAAGAGACCAATCCATCAATGTCTACTAAATGGTGAGTAGAAATTATGATTTTTTTATTTTCTAAAAAAGCTAAAAGATCTTCAAATTTGGATTTTAACATGAAAATTTCTTCAAATATTATTTTTGAAAATCAGCTTGGAGTGATTTAGTCATTGTTTCTAGTTGGGTTTTCACACGTTCTTCTTTTTGTTTTAAAGTTTTTAATCGCATCTCTAACGTGACTTTTAGACTTTTTTTCTCATCTAGTAATTTATTTTTTTCACTTTTAACTAAAATTCCACCAATTGCTTTGTAAACAGGGGTTTCTGACTCAATTTTTTCTAATTCTTCAATTGCAAGTTCTGCGTCTCTTAATGTGGTTTCAAATTGTATTCTTTGAGAACTAATAAATTCTAGCGATTGTTTTAAATTATTAAAATTTACTAATTTCTTTTTTTGTTCCTCATTTAAATCGTCTATATTAATCGTCATTATAATTTCACTAAATTAGATGTATTTTCTTATAATTTAATTTATATTAAAACTATTATATTTTTTTCGATGAATTATCAACTATTTTTAAGGTATTATCAATTACTTTCCCAAAACTAATGATTTCATTAATAGAAGCACGAAAAGCTATAATATCATTACATTTTATATTAAATACTATAACATTATCTTTTTCTTTTTCAATAGAAACCTCAGAACGTTTAGTTTGTAGTTTTTTAATTTCTGGTACAAAAGAATTATAAGAAATATCTCTTATCTTATTATTTTTGAATTGCAATTCAATTGTTGATTTTATTGAAAAAGAACTAATGATTTCCATTATTCTTCTATGATTTCTAATTCTCTTTGCTTTCTTTTTGCTATTCTGAAAGATTCTGCCCCTCGTGGTGTTTCTATGAAATAGGCCCCACCTGTAAACTTTGCATCGCATTTTTTGCAATGCCAAATACCTGTTGATAATCTATGGATTGATCCTTTAGTTATACATCTAGGGCATTTAATATCTCCCTTTTCTTTTTCTAAAATCAATCGTGTTCTTTTCCGAAGAGTACTTCCATATCTAGCCCCATATTTCCCTGTAATTCCAACCTTCTTCGTTTTTCCCATTTTAATCAAAACTAGAATTAAATAGTTGATGTTATATTAAAAAATTGGATAAACTATAAATTTTACTAATTCAGTATAATCTCTCATCAATAATAGTTTCTATTCCAGATTTTATTCTAAACTATCTTATGAAAAATATTTAAGATTTCTTATATAAAAAAGCAAAAATAAGTAAGAAAAAAATTATTTAAAGAATTTATTTAATTTCACTTAGATATTGTAGTAAGTTGAGTTCTTTTCTCAATTTTTTACCGATTTCCAAGGATTTACTTCCTAACATTTTTATTTCATCGATGGTAAATGTAGCAGCTCCGCTCTTTTGAATTGAGGTAATTTTATCTTCTGTGACTGAGATCGAGATTTTTCCATCACACACTAATTCTTCTGGTAGATTTGGATCTAGAAAAATAATATCTTCAATCTTTCCATAGGTCATTACAAAAGGTAATTCTTTCACAATTTCATTTCCAGTTAGATATTTTCCAGTCCACTCTGTTTCTTTTTTTTCTTCATTCCATATACCTTCAGGTATATGGGTTGAAATTAACGTAGTCAATGCACTTACTCCACCTGCATCAATTAAATTACCAGCATAATTAATTACATACATATCAACGAAAAGAATATAAACAGCTTCGTTTTCTTTTATGCATAATTGTTTAGTTTGGACGCAATCAGCATGACGAATTCCACGATCTACTACCCTTGCTAATTCGATTGATTGTTCATCGGGAGGTCCTCTTTCAAAGAGGGGAGAAGCGATTGGTAATAACTCTGCCATAACAGTACAAACCCCTTCATCAGGCAAATCTGGAAAAGGTTCACCTACTTCATATTTTAATCCAGTTATAATTCTTGTATCTCCTAAAGACACATCAGCTGAACCCTCCGCTGATGCGATAGTGTCGCTTTTAATCTGAAAATCACGATATTCCCAAAGACCTCTACCATCAATTCTTTCTTCTTTCTTCAAATTAGATATAATATAATCCCTTTCAATTTTTGAAATTATACGCCTAACATCCATCATTTTTATTCATCACCTTCTTTATCAATATTTTCTTTTGTTTTGATTGTTTCTTCTTGAAGTTTAATATATTTACTTTTTAATGCTTCTAATTGAATTTGGTGTATGTCTTTTAATGCATTTTTTACTAGATCTAAAAAATCATTCAATTCCTCTAAATCCATATCTCCATCAAATTGTAATAATGATATTTCTTCGTTATACCAGGTCATAGCGATAGGTAAATCTGCCTCTCCAGCTTTATCTTCAATACCAGAAAGATCAACAACTTTTTTCCCATCAATTTTTCCTACAGCTAGTGCTGATACTAAACTTTTCATAGGTATACCAGCATCAGCCAAAGCTAATGCTGCTACTGTAGTACTTGCACATCTAGTGCCACCATCAGCATCTATAACTTCAATAAAAACTTCAAAACTAGTACCAGGATAAAGCTCAAGAAAAAGTAAAGGTTCAATGCAATCTGCAACAATCATAGAGATTTCCTTTTCACGGCGTCCAGGAGCAGGTCTTTTTCTATCGAAAACAGAAAAAGTAGCCATCCTATAAAAAACTCTCAAAACCCCTCTATCTGGTTTTGCTAGATGATGGGGATGTACTTCTCGTGGACCATAAACTGCAGCAAAAATTTTATTATTTCCCCATTCTAGATATGCTGATCCATCAGCATTTTTTATTACTCCCACTTCCATTTTTATAGGTCTTAATTCATTAACGTCTCTACCATCAAGCCTTTTTCCATCTTTACGAAATAAATTCTCTGGATATTCATCTTTAATTATTAATGGCAACTATTCAATACCTCTTTTCTTTTTTTCATTTATTATATACTCGTGCATTCTATCTGTTAAACCAACAGTATGAGCTTCCGAAGCAATTTTTTTAATTGATTCAATAAGCAATCTTTCATG
>JBHLQA010000166.1:0-7142 GCA_048885285.1 Candidatus Odinarchaeota archaeon | reverse complement strand
TTTATTTTCTTGGTTTATAAAATTGATTATTTTTCGAATTACATCTTTCTTTAAATAGAAATATAACTCATCAAATTTTGGATTTGAATCAAACTTGAAGAAAATTTTATGATTGTTCAGTTGCTTTGATCTAACAAATTGGAATTTTTCTAAGCATGATAGATGCCATAAGGCTTGATTACTCCCGATATGCAAAGCTTTCATTATTTCATTAATATTTGATGGATTCTTTTTAATATAATTAAGAATTTCATTTCTTTTTGGATGTTCTATGATATTGTTCTTCATTAATCTTGTTCCGGGAATAATGACACGTCGTTTTATTAAATCCTTTAAGATTAGCTCTATTCTATTCTCATTTATATTAGAATTATATCTCACTCGATTATTAATATATGAAATAATTTCTCTTAAAGAAAAAAAGGTCTTCTTTGTCAAATATTCTTCTACTAATTCAAGAACAACAGATTCTGCATTATCCAGAGAACTCATTGGCTTATATTTGTATCGTATTTATATTTATGGGTTAGTATATTTGTACTTTCTTTAAATCAATATTATATATTTTATATATAATAATAGGCATTCATGCCATTTATAACCTAATTTCTTATGATTCTAAATTTACTGCTTTTTATTTCTTACAATTCTAATAAAAACTACAAAATTATTCCAAAGGGTTTTATTATATCTTTTTTATGTGTTCTTATTAAAAAAGAAATGAAATAAAAAAAACAGAAAAAGAAGTGTGTTGAATGAGTTTTGATGAATTTGATGAGGACTTAGGTGGGGATCAACCTGTAAAATCAAAAACCCCCGCCTCTAAAACCCCTGCTTCCGCAGGCAAAAAACTAACTTTATATTTCATGTCAACCATTGGACCTGGTGAAAAAAAGGAAAAGTTGACTGTGAATGATAGCAACAGTGTAAGTGATATTAAGCAAACATTAGGCAATTTATATGGTCTTGATCCTAATGACTTTCATTTATCATCTGGTGGAGTCACAATAGATGAAAATAGATCCTTAAGAGACTATGATGTCAATGATGGTGATGATATTCTTTTGATCCCTGCGAGTACTGCTGGGTAAACTTATATAATTTTCTTCATAAAGTATAGTATGAGGGCTTTAAGCCCTTAAATTTTTTATTTTTTTTTACTATTATTATTGGTGACAATATTGAAAAAGAGTTCAGATTTTTTTAGTAAATCCCTGACATTGGAAGAGAGAAATTTATATGACCGACAATTTAGACTTGAAGGATGGTCACAGAAATTAGTAAAGAATTCACGCGTTTTAATAGTGGGTGTAGGAGGATTAGGATGTGAAATTGCAAAGAATCTTACCATGTTAGGTGTAGGTCATATAGATTTAGTAGATTTAGATATTATAGAACATTCAAATTTGAATCGTCAAATTTTATTTGCGGGTGCTAAGTTAGGAGAGCCTAAAGCCACTGTAGCTGCAAAAAAATTAGCTGAAATAAATCCAAATATAACAATTAAAGGTTATCATTCGTCCTTAGAAAGATTGAATCCTGTATTATATCAAGCAGCTGATGTCATTGTGGGTGGTCTTGATTCCATGAATGCTCGCTTAAATTTAAATGCCCAGTGTATCAGATTTAGAAAACCATTAGTAGATGGAGGTGTTTCAGGTTATCATGGTCATACTTACACTGTTTTTCCATACAAAAATGCATGCTATGAATGTGATCCCCTCCCAGAAGTGGAAAACGATGAGATGGCAGCATGCACTGTCGTGGGTATCCCAAGAAAAAGAATTCATTGTGTTTTCAAGGGAGATATGGCCTTTAAAGAAGAATTTGAAAGGGATCCTAATCCTAAAAATATTGACGATATAAAATATATCCAAAAAGTTGCTAATGAATTAGTAAATAAACACAAATTCCTTCCAGAATATACTGAAGATGATATAGTTAAGATTATAGATAGACATGATCCAGGAATTATTACCATCAATGCTGTCATCTCTGCATTACAATCACATGAAGTCATAAAAATTCTTCATTGGAAACAAGGTCATAAGGGGCTAGGCGAACCAATCAAATTTTATGTTATTTACAACGCTATAACAATGAGATTTTATCATATTGAAAAGAAAAGAAATCCAGAATGCTCTCAATGTGGAAAAAATGTTAGGAGATATGTTGTAAAATTGAAAGCAAGCTCTCCATGCATTAATATAATTAAGATGTTAGAAAAGCATGGTTTTAAGTTGGATCCTGATCTTGACCCTATTATAACATTATTGGATTTCAATGACATTAAAATGATAGATTTAGAAAAAAATCCTATAGAAAACGGTTTAAGAAATTATGAATTCTTAACTGCCGCAGGTTTTACAGATGGAGAAATTTTTATAACTTTAAAATTAAAATAAAGGGTTATTCAACAAAGTAAATATCAAAAATTAAATGAAATAATTAAAAATATAACTGCTAATTAAAATATCTAATATATAGAAAAAGATAAAGAAAAGGTATAAGAAGATGAGTATAAGAAGTAGTCGAATCTCGCAAGATTTTGCTGGATTAAAAAAATTATATAAACAAGGAACTATCATCCAATTAAAACCATTTAATCCAAATAGGAAGAGTATTGATCATTTAGCAATGACTATTAAAGGTCCTAAAGGTACTGCTTATGCTGGAGGACTCTTTAAATTAGAGATGAAATTTCCTGCTCAGTATCCTAGACAACCACCTTTTGTCAGATTACATACACCAATATGGCATCCGAATTTTTGGGCAAAACCAAATGAATATAAAGGACAGAGGAATATTTGCTTAGCACTAGTAGATCCCTCCTTAATTGGAAAAAAGGGTGGGTGGAGCCCATCAAAAACAGCGGTAACTGTTGTTCAGGCTATAATTGCTATGTTAAATACTCGTGGTAAGTATGTAAATCCTACCGATGTTTTTAATAAGAAAGCTGCTTTAGAAATGATGAAAAATCAGAAGCTTTTTGAGAAAAAAGTAAAAAATCTTGTAAAGAAGTATGCAAATAAAAAGTGGTGAATACTTTCATGGGCAATGAACCAGATGAATCAATAGAAAAATCATTAGAAGAAGTGAAAAAATTCCTAAAAGAAAAACGGAAAGAAGAAGTTTTAAGGAGATTAGATGCTGAAGTTCTTGAAGAGATTTACAAAGAGCTTAAAGAAGAATATTTTAGATCTCAAAAAAATAGAATCAATGAAAAGGAAACGATTGAAGAGAATGAGAAGATAATAGAGCCCCCAATTGAGGTCAAAACGTTTGTACAAAAAAGAAAATCTCTGGACGTCGTAGAAGAAGTAATTGATAAGGAAGTTTATATTGCTGTGAAACCGATTCTTAAAATTACTAGCCATGCACTTAAATATGCGAATACAAATATTCCAAAGAAAAATTGGGTAGAAGTTATAGGACTTTTAGCGGGTAAATTAGATAAAAAAACGGATATTCTTCATATTGAAGATGCGTACCCTATTGGTCATGGAAATGCGATTCATGCGGAAATGATAATTCAAAAAAACCGTAAATCTGGTTTTGAAAAAGCATTTGAATTGATTAGAAAAGAAAAACTATTTATTTGTGGTTGGTATCATTCCCATCCATCTTATGGGTGTTTTATGTCTAATGAAGATATAGGTACTCATGCAAGATACCAAACGCTTTGGGACAAATCAGTAGCACTAGTAGTTGACCCATACTTGATTGATGGTACATCCGCAGGTTTTGAAATATATCGATCCGATCTTAATACTAGGGCATGGTATCCCTTAGTTTATGGGATTAAAGGCTCATTAGATTTAAAAATGTTGCCTGAAATACTAGATTTTATGAATCCGATAATTGAAGGTAAAGCAGCTTATCTTGAATATGATGAAAATTGAAACAGATGAATTTTGGTGATCTAAAACTGTGGCTAAAATTAAATCTGTGGCAATTTTTCTAGGAATTTTTTCTTTAATAGGTATTATACATGGAATTATTTCACATTCTTTTAATGTATTTATAACCTGGTTTTTAGTTGGAATCTGGTTAATTTATACTTATAAAGTCTTAAAAAATATTAAACACTATAGAGAATTTAATTCTCCCCATAATACTACTTTTTTTACTATTAGTCCTGTTTTCGTTGGAATATTTTATTCTATTTGGAGTAATTTTACAGGTTTATTAGGAGAGAACCTTCTAGAAGGCTCAGATTTATATATGAGTTGGTGGAGTATATTATTTGGACTTCCTTATGTACTTTTTGGTTCAATTTCTTTATATCGTTGTTTTAAAAAGTATAATGTAATATATTTTGGAACAAAGTCGGTGAAAGCACGTCCTTTTGGTTACTTCTTTGGTCTATCAATTATATTATTCATAATTATCTATTGGATAAGTTTTTATTCCCTTATCGATTTCTATGAGTCATTAGTACCACCTATCCATTTTTTAATTGATCTCAATCTTTTAATATTCCTTATTACTATAATTTCAATCTTGGTCATACAAAGCTTAGTTGGAGGTCAAACTCGATTACCACACTTGAGTAGAGAATATATAGCACAGAGGACAAGTAGACTAAGTAATTTATCATCTCCTCATAGGCAAACTAGTAGTAGTACAACCAGAGCTTCTTCAAGACCATCAACTAGAACAGTCTCCCGTACTTCAAGGTCAGTATCACATTCAACAATATCAACTCCAACAACACATAAAAGAACTTCAAGTTCAAAATCTAAAACAACTTATCGGAGTGTAAGTACAAAACCAAAAAATTTTAATTTATATAAACCAAAAGCAGCAAGAATATCAATAGAAGATTTTAAGTGTATTTTTTGTTTTAAATTGCCAGAATTTCCTAAAGATAATGGTAGAGGAATAGTTTTGTGTCCCAAATGCAGATATCCCGCACATGCAGATGAATTTAAAGATTGGCTTACAAGTTCTAATCTCTGTTCTCGGTGTAATGCACCTATCCCATCAAGTTATAGGAGAAATCCTAAAATTATTAGTGTAAAAAATTATATAGTAATCATTAAGCATTTTGTAGGGAATAAAAAATAAGATCAGAATTTAGGTTTAAAATGGTTATTTCTTTTTGTTTAATTTTTGCTTTAATGCACCAATAGTAGTTTTCAATTCAGCATATACATTATGTGGATGAATTGATTCAAGGCTTTCAATTTTGAATTTAATTTTAAAATGATCTTCAATATTAGGAAAATCACGTAATATGAAATTTTTTGCCATCTCTCTAATAACATCTTCCGAAAATAATGGTTTTAAATGAGCACTTCTTACTAATTCTGCTTCCTCGGGTCTTTTTAACACAGATTGTATTTTTCCGCTCATAGAATCTTCTATTACATCGATAATATCCAATACATCAACTTTATGGTTAGTTAAGTCTTTTATTTGTACAATTATTGTCCCTATAGTCCTTTGATTATGTGAGGAAAAGGGAAGAATATTTATTAATTTATTAAGGTCTTCTTCTGTGACACTAATATCTTTTCTAGTTTTAATAATTTCTTGGGCATATTCTTGGGACATTTCTTTAGCACATGGACATACCGTTATCCCTACCGCACTTGCTCCTATAAAATAACTAAATTCGACCTGTCCCTTTTCATCTCGTTTAGCTTTTACAAAAGAACTTATATTATAAGATTTTTGGATATTTCTAGTATTATTTTCTCTAACTTGAACAACTATTTTTCCCTCTAATTTAACTTCGGCTTTAGATGAGTATGGATGTCGTTCGAGCAATTTTCTAACAATCCTATCACCTACTAGTTCAATTGTGGGTGTTGGTTTATAAATAACTTCATTAATAACCTCTTCTATAGTTTCGGATGTTCGTGACATATGGATTCCTCGTTGTTGAGCAGGAAGATCGATAAGTGCTGAGATTTTGGGGTAGAAAGAATATTTTTTGTTTTCATGAACAATTTCAACTTTTTTTTCTAATTCAACAATTCCAACTTTGTCAATTGCTATATCTATTGCTGAACCGGAATCTTGTAAATCCATTTTGAATTTATGAATTTTAAATCACTTGATTCATAAAATTTTTTTTTTTTCTATTCTATTTTTTAAAAGGATTAGAAATATTTAAAATAATTTACATTGTTTATGAATTAATGGCAAATAAATACTTATTCAGCAACTATGCTTTAATTGGAGAGAATTTAGATTTAAAACAAAATGTTAAATTAGAAATTTATCAAAATGGAAGAATTTTAAACCTCTCTTATGATGATATAAATGATAGTTTAGAGATTTTGCAAAATTTTCAGACATTCTTAATGCTTCCAGGTTTTATTAACTCATATATCCATAATGGAGACAGTTTTGCTAAGGAATTAGGATTTAATAAAGATTTAGCAGAGATCGTTTCACCACCATATGGTCTTAAACATAAATTATTAAGACAAACACCTGAAGAGATTAAAATTAAGGGAATTAAAAATATCTTTTTTTTGATTTTAATATTTAATGAAATAATTAAAAATGATTAAAAATATTATATTTGATCTTGGAAATGTACTTATAAATTTTAGACCCATTGAATTTATAGAAAGTTTCACTAAAGATTCTAAACTTAGTGAGAATTTTGCAGAAAAAATTTTTTTTAGTGATACATGGGTGAACTTGGACCGTGGCATTCTCTCATGGAGAGATGCAAAAAATATTTTTCAAGCTCAACATCCAGATGAACAACTATTAATTGACTTTCTTTTTAACAATTGGAAGGAATTATTGAGTCCAATTAAAAGAAATATTCAAGTTTTAAAGTATTTGAAACAGGAGGGCTTTTCTATTTTTATTTTATCAAATTATATAGATGAACCATTTGAATATATAAAGAACAAATATGATTTTTTTTCTTTATTAGATGGTTTAGTTGTTTCTTTTCAAGAGAAGTTAATCAAACCGGAGATTCAAATCTATCAAATTCTAGTTGATAGATACAATCTAATTCCAAATGAAAGTATTTTTTTAGATGATCATAAAAAATTTTTAGAACCAGCAAAAAAATTAGGGATATATACACTCTTAATTCAACCTCAGACTGATATAAAAACTGAATTAAGAAAATTAAAAATTTTGTTATGATTTTTTATGTGAAATAT
>JBHLQA010000165.1:0-7197 GCA_048885285.1 Candidatus Odinarchaeota archaeon | reverse complement strand
CAGGATCATATTTGTGAATAAAAATTAAAATATGAGGGTTCTCCTCCAGTTTTTCAAGAATCTCAATAATTTTTTTAAAATATTCAATACTTTCTTTGTATTTCTGTGGATCTTGAAGATCAATTACATAAATTATTAAATCTATGTTTAAAAAATATCTATGTGGTTCTTGAATATACATTTCTCGATATTCTTCTTGACCCCCAAAATCCCAAATAATTAACATTAAATCAGTAGTTACTATCTCTTGACGTTCAGCACCTTTAGTTGGTTTTAATTTAGCTAAATCTTTTAATCCAATTTCTCCACCGAATTTCTTCAATATTGTTGTTTTCCCTGCATTACCTAGACCAACGACAATAACTTTTTGTTCTTTTCTGAAATATGAGATTGATTCTTCTTTTATTTTATAAATGATTTTACTTATGGTGACTGCTTTTATTACTTTATCTTCGATTTCTAAATCAGTTTGTAATAAGTGTTCAATTCTTTTTTTACTTTTTTTGTCTTTATATAAATTAATGAAAGGTTCACTTGGATCTAAGGAAATAAATTCTCCTATACTATTAATTTGAAATAAATCATAAATAAGAATAGCATCGGCATTGTTTAAAAAGTTAAATGAAGAAATAGGGAGTTTTATAATATCATCAATGGAATTTAATTTATCAAAGTTAATCACTTGGTTTTTATCTAAAAATTTGGAAATTAATTTAATTCTTTCAATCTGTTGTTTTGGCATTTATTCTCAATTCTCAAAATTATACAAGAAATCATTTATTTTTAAAATTATTTAAAAAAATTTTGAAATCTTAACTTGAAAAATATTAAATAAATATGGAGTATAATTTAATACCTTTCTATTTATTTGTAATGAAATTTAATCGCACCAATTTAAAAAATTGAATCTTCATGATAGGTTCCAAATACTTCTTTTAATATATTTATAATTTCTCCTATTGAAGCATATTCTCTTACAGCATCAATGATAAATGGCATTAAATTTTCGGAATCTATAGCTGCTTCTTTTAATCTATTTAATTTTTCTGTAACTTTATCATTATCTCGTTGTTTTTTTAATTCATTCAATTTTCTTATTTGTTCTTTTGCAATATTTTCGTCTATTTTTAAAAGTGGGACTGTACAGGGTTCTCTTTGATCAAATTGATTTACCGCTACAATTGTTCTTTCTCTGTTTTCAATTTCTTGTTGATATTTATAGGAAGCATTAGCAATTTCTTTTTGAAAGAAATTAGCTTTTATTGCAGGGATTACTCCACCAAGATCTTCAATCCTTTTGAAATAATTTTCTGCTTCTTCTTCCATTTTATTTGTAAGCCATTCTACATAATAAGATCCTGCTAATGGATCTACTGTATCAGTTGCACCTGATTCATGAGCTATTATCTGTTGCGTCCTTAAAGCAATTTTTACAGCTTTTTCAGTAGGAAGACATAGAGCTTCATCAAAAGAATTAGTGTGGAGGGATTGTGTTCCGCCTAAAACCGCAGCTAATCCTTGTATAGTAACACGAATTATGTTGTTCTCAGGTTCTTGAGCCGTTAATGACACACCTGCAGTCTGAGTATGAAATCGTAATCGCATTGATTCAGGTCTCTTTGCTCCATATTTATTTTTCATGTGTCTAGCCCATATTCTTCTTGCTGCACGATATTTACAAATTTCCTCAAAAAAGTTATTATGAGAGTTAAAGAAAAATGATAAACGGGTTGCAAATTCATCAATATTTAATCCTCTCTCAATCGCAGCCTCAACATATGCAAAACCATCGGCTAGTGTAAATGCAAGTTCTTGAACTGCTGTAGATCCTGCTTCTCTGATATGATAACCGCTTATGCTTATGGTATACCATTGAGGAACAAATTTTGTGCAATATTCTATAGTATCAATTATAATTCTCATTGATGATTCCGGAGGAAAAATCCATGACTTTTGAGCAATATATTCTTTCAAAATATCATTTTGAATAGTTCCTCTCAATTGATCAGGCGTATGACCTTGTTTTTCTGCAGCAACAATGTACATTGCTAATAATATCGAGGCAGGACCATTTATTGTCATAGATGTACTTATTTTAGAAAGATCAATTCCATCAAATAGAGTTTGCATATCTTTAAGAGAATCGATTGCCACACCTTCTTTCCCAATTTCACCCAAAGCTCTTGGATCAGTTGCTTCAATACCATAAATAGTATGCAAACTAAAAGCTACACTCAATCCAGTATTCCCATGATCAATTAAAAATTTATATCGCTTATTTGTTTGCTCGGCATTTCCAAATCCTGCAAATTGACGCATTGTCCATAATTGACCCCTATACATATTTGGATATGCTCCTCGAGTAAAGGGATATTGACCAGGAAATCCTAAATCAAGCGCATAATTTAAATCCTTAATATCGTTAGGGGTATATAATCTCTTAATTTCAATTTCAGATAAATTTCTGAAACTGGTTATTCTTTCTTGCTTACTCTGGGATATCTTTTGCCATTCTTTCTTTTTTTCTTCAATTTTATCGAATTCTGTCATAAAATTCATCTTTTTAACTTATTATAATCTTTTCACACACATCAGTTAATAATCCAAAATTATTAACTTTTATCTAAATGACGAAAACTAATTTCATTCATTTAAAAATATTCTCTCTATCATGCAATTTAAACAAAATTTTAAATCCTAATTACTCTCCTAATATAAATACCATTATTCTATCCTTATATTCTAAAAACTTAAATCGTTTAATAAAAAAAATTAGTATTTAAGTAAAATTTAATAATCACTTGGAACTAAAAGGCTTTATAATCTAAAATTCTTTTATAGTATAATAAATGTTCAAAAACAAAAAACTTCTATATTTCCTCATTTTAGGAATATGGTTATGTGAAATATTTAGAGAAATTATATTTTTTATCACGGAGAAATCTTTTTTTCCGCTTTTTATATCTTCTTCTTTATTAATTACTATTATGGCTTTACTTTTACGTTTTCTTATAATAGAAACTGATAAATTTAGTCAATTTATAAAAAATTCAGATATAACTGAAATATCTGGAGAATTAAATCCAAAGCGATTCTTGAATCTTATGCCAATTGCTATGATTTTATGTACAATAGCTGATTTATTAATCTATTTTAATTTTATTCTTGGTGCTCTTACTTTTTTATTTGCGCAAATAGTATATATTATTGCTTATTCGGGAATTATACATCTTCATCCAAAAAATCTTTTTAATAAGAAAAATATAAGAAAAAATTCAACCGTAATTATAATTTGGATAATTATAATCATAATATTATATTTATCTTTCATTTATAATCCATCTAATTCACTCACATTGTTAGTACTACCATATATTATTTTTATTGGCATAATGGTAATAATTACTTATCTTGGTGGTTTCTATACAAAGAGATTAATAAAATTTAGAATATTATTAATTTTAGGCAGTACCTTTTTTCTAATATCTGATACTATTTTAGGTTATAATAGATTTAAGATGAATTTTGATTTAGCAGGATTACTAATTGGATTAACCTATCTTTTAGGTGTTTTCTTTCTTCAAATTGTTGTTATGGTTGTTGATACCTCAGCTAATTAACATAAATCAAAATAAAATGACTTTATTTTCTGAAATTATTCCCAATCTTATTAATTCCTTAAAATGAAAGATTAATATGTAAAAGTCATTGATTACGAGAAATAATAAAATCAACAAGGCTTCTGAGATTTTTCACGTTTTCATAACTTTTTGGGGCATTTTGCTTAAAGTAATCTTCAAAAACCTTCCAATTCTCCTTTTGTTCTATTGGGGCTTTAGCAAGTAGTTTTTTTACTTCTTGAAAATTTGAGGAAAAGATTAAGCCATTGGTGATCCTATTTGCATTTTCACTCAAGAGAAAAAGATAATAATCATTTAATTCCCATGGATCAAGTACAAAGGCTGGCTTATTTCCATCTCCCGCCTTTTTTCCTCTCAATAAAGTTGTATCTACTTGTGTTGGTAATACCATTGTAAAATTAATATTTTCTTTTTTATATTCTGTTGCCATGGCTTTTTGCATTCCTACAACAGCATATTTACTTGCAACATATGCCGTAAGTCCTGGTGGGGCGTGTGGATATGCCTCACTACCAGTTATTATAAATCTTGCCTTATCATTCTTATCATCTTTCTTCAAATAAGAATAAGCTGCTTTAAAAGTATTAAATACACCTAACACATTAATGTTTAAAATTTCTGTAAACTTCTCATTGGTAAACTCATGAGTTTTCCACATTCGAGAGTATCCTGCATTTGCGATTACTCCATTTAATAAACCCAAATCTTCACAAAAGGTCTTAAATACAGCTTCTAATTCTTGAAAATTAATAACATCAGCATTTTGAATAATAACCTTAACATTTAAGGCAAGATCATCTATTTTTTTCTTAACATTAGTTAATTGTTCTATTGTTCTTGAGATTAAACCAAGATTAGCTCCTTCTTTAGCACATGCTATCGCAATTTCTTTACCAATACCTCTTCCTGCTCCTGTTATAATTATATTCTTCCCTTTTAAAAACATAATAATGTTCACTGAATTAGGTTATTTTTGAAATATATTTTTCGTTAATTAACATAAAATACAAATATTTGAGTAAAGCTAAATTATTTATGATTAATTGAAAGATAATCAATAAATATTATTGTTTTAAATGAAATTAATCCATTCTTTCATATATATTGAATAATTTCCCAAAGATGTTATCTTTTACTTAGTTAATACAATTCATTGAATTGAAATATTTTAGAATTTCTTTATATGCATGTTCCATTATTAATTATTATAAATAATCATTCTATACAATTCGAATTCCAATAGATCCTAAAAATTCTATTCAAGGAATAATTAGCATACTCATTGGGATGATGATAAAACTATTCTTATCTTGATTCTAAATACGCTTCATTAATTGCCGAACAACCACCACATCTAACACAACCAGCTTTATTTTTTAAAGGATTTACTCCATATTCTCTCATTAATTCTCCGCTTTTTTTATAAATATCCAATAATTCTTGGTAATTGGTAATAGGCAAATCTTTTTTATTAGGGATTGCTCTTACAGGAGTGATATAGGGAATAACTCCAATTGAGATAATTTTTTCTACATCCTTTATAAACTCAACTTTAGATTCTCCAAATCCTGTTAAAATATAACTACTAACTTGATTTTTCCCAAAAATATCAATAGAATGCTTCCAATTAATTTCAAACAATTCATAAGATAAATTATATTTCCCAGGGGTGATTTCTTTTCTTAACTTATCATTTAAAACCTCGATATGAATTCCAATAGTGTCAGCACCAGCCTCTTTTAACTTATCAATATATCTCATATCCTCTAATGCTTCAATTTGTACATGTAGAGGGAGTGTTGAGTAGCTATTTCTTATGTTTTTTAAGAGTTCAATGTAACGATTTGCACCTTTATCAATATTTTCATCAGTTCCACTTGTCAATGTCATATGAGTGCATCGACCTTCATTTTTCGCTGCTGAAATTACTTCTAGCATTTGTTTAGGTGTTTTTTCCTCTATTGTTGTATCATATTGCAGACTCAATTCAATACCACAAAATTTACAAGGCTCTCCACAAGCCCAATAAATACATTTTTGATAAACTGTACTAGCTAAACAATCAACACCATGAACTAAGGCAATTCTGTTCATATTAATTCCATCAGAAGTCTTCAAATCATAAAACTCAGGGTTCTTAACCAGAGTCAAATTACTGAAAAATTGCTTATCATTGATATTATATACTTCAAATAAGTTTTTGTTTTTTACTTTTAATCCTAAATTACTCTTATTTCTATCACTCCAAAGAGCAACATTTACTAAAGTCTTACCGTCCTCCAATAAAAAATATCTGCCTCCGAGGGGACCTGCTCCACCTTTTCGACCAAAATCTATATTAATTCCCTGTTCCTTATATTGCGTTATTAGTTTACTGTCTAAGTATAATCCTTTACAAAGTAATTCTGTTTTCTGTTTTAATATTGATTCAATATCAGCCATAAGGTTCTGTTTAATAATCGAATAATTTTTAGATTTCTATTAATTCTGTAGTTTTTAGTTTTTCTCTATGAGATTTAAATATAGGCGAAATTTAATTTTGATTATTATTGAAAATAACATCATATATCAAAACTTTTTAAAAAATTTTAAATATTCTCTTAAAGCCTTAGTTATAAAAAAACTTATTAGAAATAAGGTATTTTACACTCTTACTAGCATAATAAATCTTTAACAAGATTTTAAATTTATTATTGTAATTAGTGATTTAAGATGGCTCATAAGCGTCCATGGCACTGCTATAGTAAATGGTCCCGTAGACCTTTTCAATATAAGAGAAGCTCAAATCGAAGGCGAGAATTTGCTCGTGGAGGTGCCCAAAGTAAGATTGTAAGATACTGGGGTGGGAGTAAGTCAATTCCTTGGGAAGAATGGGAACTTGTAGTTGGTTTAAAAGTAAATTCCCAAATTCAAATCTCTTCTAATACTCTCGAAGCTGTTCGAATTACGGTCAATGGTGCTCTTCAAAAAAGCCTTGGTAGGCAAAACTTTCGACTGCGAGTTCGACCTAAACCATTTCAAAAATATAGAGAGAATAGAATGCTGGCGTTCGCTGGAGCAGATCGTGTACAATCTGGTATGAGAAATTCTTTTGGAAGATCCACTGGAGTTTGTGCTCGTGTTCGAGCAGGACAAATAGTACTTGAAGTTGGTACTCACTTAAGAAATTTGCCATTAGTAAGAGATCGTCTCAGAGTAGCTAGCATGAAAATCGCAAGTTCTTGTCAAATAGTAATTTTGAAGTATAAGACTCCAGAATTGCTAAAGAAGTCAGGATTACCATTATACGATGACAAGAAGAGGAAAGAAATCCCTCTATATGAATTAGAATTTGCTAAAACTTAATTTATTATTATTTTTTGACTATATATTAAATATTATAAAATATAATTTACTTAGAAATAATTAATTTTATAACTATTTGGAAATTAATCTTGAGAAATCTTGAACCTTTCTTTAATCCTAAGAGTATTTTAATAGTGGGAGTTTCAAGAAAAGCTTATACTTTTAGCTATACCATTCTAAAAAATTTATTAGAGATTTTCTATCGAGGAAA
>JBHLQA010000164.1:0-7207 GCA_048885285.1 Candidatus Odinarchaeota archaeon | reverse complement strand
GTTTAAGAGCAAAAGCTGGTCTGACTGGATTCTGATCACCAAGGAATCCTGGGGCTAACGCCTGGTCTAGCGATCCTCAACATTTCGCGTGTGGATGGTTGAGGTGATAGAAAAACTTCCACAAATTAGGAGTAGATAGCAACTCGAGAATTTTTGTGGGTAAAAGTTCTATAAAAGCTTGTAGGATTACTACGAGTTCTATAAAAATTACCCCGGGACCGGATGAGATTGCCTCATTTGGCGGGAAGGTAACAGAGTTGTCACGAGTAAGAGTCCCTATCGACCTCGTGGCTTGCTTCCTCGATGTCGGCTCTTCCTATCCTGGAGGCGCACATATCGGATTCGCTAAACGAACCGAGCGCAAAACCTCCAAGGGTGGGGCTGTACGCCCATTAAAAGGGAACGTGAGCTGGGTTTAGACCGACGTGAGTCAGGTCGGATTCTATCTACTGGGTTTGTAGGTTGACTGAGGGTAAGGGAAAATCAGTACGAGAGGAACATTTTGCCGGCGCCTCTAGTGTACCGGTTATCTGACAAGGTATTGCCGGGCAGCCACGCGCCAATGGATAAGTGCTGAAAGCATCTAAGCACGAAGCCAAACCCGAAAATAGTCAGCCAATCTCGTATAGCGAGTGTTAAAAAGCGTATTGAATATTTATGTTGATATAAGATGGTAAGGTTCACCTGTGAGAACCAGAAGCTATTTTTATGAAAAATCATAATGTAAATGTGAGGGACGTTAATTAACGAGATCAGGGCGCGGTGACGCGAACTGAGTATGCGAGACGAGTGCACCCGTAAAAGACGGGGTTAGTGAGGTGGGGGTGTACGTAGGGAGCTTCCGGGCGACCTATTTAGCCTGCCACTCTCAATAGCACGAGTGTGTGGTGTTGAAAGAGGAACCACAAGGTTCAGGCTTAGGGCATGAGGGTAAGAGAAACGTGTCTGGAGCGGTAAAGATTGAACAGTTTGAGATGAGAAGGTATAGAAGGAGTATGTTCTTGAGCTAAGATTTTTTTTTTTAATATTTTTAAAATATTAATCCTCAGAGATAAAAGTCAAAAATACAAAAAACCTATTTTAAAAATAGAAATTTAAAAAATCAATTGCTTATGCTTTCAAAGAGACGTTTAGGTTTTCTTATATTAATCATACTAACTATTTGTATTATTGCCATTCCTGTTATTATAATGAGTGTTTTAATTAATCTTGAAGAGACTCATTTAAATCCTAAATGGGATTATTATGTTGAACCAGGCATATATACAGCCCAAGAAGAGATTAATGAAGGAAATATTACATATACTTTATGGACATACATTTATCGTGATTTTATGCCAATTTCTCCTCCTGCTGGAAAACCTTTAATTGCGGGTATAAGAGTATACGCTAATAATATAGAAAATTTTCCCTTAACAACCAAGATTGAGCGGCTATGGATAATTAATGGAACAAAAATAAATTCAACCTTAGCCACAGATGAATTAAGTATAGATGGATCTATTTATGAGTTGGTTTTTCGAGAGGGTCCAAAATGGGAACCTGGGCTTAAAATTGATGTTGTGGTAAAATTAAATACAAGTGTTAATATTTATTATCTTAAAGCTATTAATCAGACGATTCATTCGACATGGTAAGTAATTATCTAGTTCGGATTTAATGTTTGGGAATTTTAAATTAATGCAGAACAATAAAAATTTGATCACATATATAGGGAAGTTTAAGCATGTTTTAAAGTAAGAATTTTTTCTTTTTGATTTGATAATTTATCCTTATTGTTTAAAAATTTAAGATTCATATGTGATAAAATACTATAGACTTCTATAAGAGATATTTATGATTCTTTATGCCCGTTGAACCTAAATTAGCTGCCACTGTAATTTTATTACGTGAGCGAGTATTTAAATTAAAATCTGGTGCTGATTGTGAATTTCAAGTGTATATGGTAAAAAGACATAGAAATGCTAGATTTATGAGTGAATATCATGTATTTCCTGGTGGTGCAATTGATAAACAAGACCTAACTCAAGAATCAAAATGTCGACTAATCGGACTTGATGATAATTTCCTCAAAAAATTAAAAGATGTGCATGAAGATCCATCAATTCTGTGGATAATCGCAATCCGAGAGTTATTTGAAGAGACGGGGATTTTAATCGCAAGTAATAAAGAGGGAAATTCAATTGGGAATATTGAAGAAATTAACACTAAGTTAAAGAAATATCAAGGAAAACTTCAAACAAAAAAGATTACTATGACTGATATATTGACTAACGAAAATCTTTATTATGCAGCAAATAATCTAAAATATTTCGGTCGCTTTATCACTCCTGCATTATCACCTATTCGATTTGATACTCAATTCTTTATATGTAAATTTCCTCAAAATCAAAAAATTAAATTATTTTATGATGAATTAACGGAGGGTATATGGGATTCTCCAAGAAAATTATTATATAAATTTGAAAAAAAGGAAATTAAATTAATATTCCCTCAATATTCTACCTTAAAGCGGCTTGAAAGATTTAAAACCATCCAAGAAGTATTTATAAATTCGAAAAATATGTCTAGCCGAAATCTACTACATGATTTCTAAAAAAAAGACTATGTCATTTGTTTAAATAGAGCTCGAAAATCTTCCTTTATAGCAGTTAATCCTAAGTTCTTAAGAAGATCTATGGATTTATTACTTAGAGAATAAAAAGAACGAGGTTCAGAGCGTTTATAACCAATTCTTTTCTCATTTTTAATAAAATTATTTTCTTTAAGGATTTTAAGATGATAATTCAAGTTATTTTCTGGAATGGAAGGTAAAAGTTCTCTTAACTGACTGAATGAGAGAGAATCATTACTAGCTAATAAGGTTAGCAAAATTTTATACCGTGTTTTTTCTGAGATAATTTCCAATTCTTTCCTCATATTTTCCATTTTTTTAGGTGTTTCCAAATCTTTTTCACTCTTTTAATTTAAATATATTTTTTCATCTAGTTCTATGCTGCATATGTATAATCAGATATTTAAATTTAACTCAAAATTAATTGAGGCAATTATTATTGATATATAATAATTTATTAGATAAACGAATTTCTATATTACTTTATATTTTTAGGGAGTAGAGGATGCAAGTTATACATAAACATGCATGGGAAGACTTTCTGGAAGAATTTACCAATATATTTTCAGTATATGATCTAATGAAAAACAAAATTTTCATTTGTGGTTCATATGATGAAGAAACTTTTGCTACTCTTCAAGAGATACAAAAAATTGTAAATGGTATCGAGAATAACTTAGGATTCTTTGAAAAAGAATTTAGACGAACTCACCTTGAGAATTTAATCTTAAAGTTTGATCTTATTGCTAAATTTTCAAATGAGATAATAATGGTTATAGAACACGATAAAGGAGGCCATATGATTGAAATGGGTATTATCCTCTCATTTAAGGAATTTTCTGAAAAAACAAAAGTCTTCGTATTAAGAGATGCAGAAATTACAGAGGTGCTTAAAAGAGGAGGTTTGTTGACTCCTTTTTTTAAGGAAGAAAAAAGCATATTTTACTTTGAAAATAATGAAACCTTGAAAACACAAATAAAAAAGCTATATTCTTAAGATTTTTTGGCTATCACTTTTTTTATTTTCTTTTTAAAAATAGGAATTTTAAAAGAAAGCTTAAATACAGAAATATCATAATTATTCATTGCAAAGAAATCTCGTTGTATTGAACTAACCTTGAATTTAATATGTAAAATAACAAATATTTGGAGGATTTAAATAATGAAAGATTTAACAATTATTTTAAAAAACAAACCCGGTACCCTAGCAGATATGGGGGAGACATTAGGCAAAAATGGTATTAATATGGAAGGGTTGTGTGGGTTTCCTTTAAAAAATGAGGCTTTAGTTCATATCTTGGTAGAGGATGAAGTAACAACACGCTGGATACTTGAGAATGCTGGTTTTGAAGTACGGGCTGTGCGTGAAGTACTTGTTTTGGATATAGGACATATTGTTGGAAAGCCTGGCACAGGGGGGAAAGTTGCACGTAAAATAGGAAATGCTGGTGTTAATATTGATCTCATCTATTTTGCTGAGAATAATAGACTAGTTCTTGGAGTTGATGACTTTAAGAAAGCACAAGCCGCTTTGTCATTAGAATAAAAAAGCACAGAAGAAACCAAAAAAATTAAGTAAAATTTACGAATATTACTTATTCCTTCTAAGAATGAATTATTTATTCTTTTAATTTTCCGTTTGTTTTTATAAAAAAAAGATAAAAAGTTATAAGAGAATTAGAATATTTCGAATTCTCTCTTGTAAATGTATTATTTTTGAAATCATTTCGGTTTATCTAGTGAAGGATTATTCAGTGAAAGATTATTCAGTGAAGGTCTATTCAGGATTTCTCACTGCTAATCGTTAATTTCTTAAATATTTGAAAATTTTTGTAATTATGAATAAAAATGATAACAATATTTACCGAAAATTGCAGGAACATCTTGACAAATTACCGATTGGATTTCCTGCTACAGAATCAGGTGTAGAATTACGACTTTTAAAAAAACTTTTTACTCCAGAACAAGCAGAATTGGCAATGAAGTTAGGATTTCAACCTTTACCCTTAAAGAAAATATACAGAAAGGTTAAGCATAACGGTCTTACGATTGAACAATTGGAAAATAAATTAGATAAGATGGATGAAATGGGGCTTATTCATTATGGATCAGTTAAAGAAGATGGTAAGGTTGTAAAGTATTATTCAAATGCTCCATTAGTAGTTGGTTTCTATGAATATCAAGTAGACCGTCTTACAAAAGATTTAATTAATGATACATCACAATACTTCGAAGAAGCATTTATAAACGAGTATAATAGGACAAAAATACCACAATTTAGGACAATACCTGTAGAAGAAAGTATAACATTTGAGCAACATGTTTCAACTTATGACCAAATAAGAGCCTTGATTGAAAATATTGGAGAGCCAATTGCAGTTCAAGAGTGTGTTTGTAGAGTAGGAAAAGATCTTATTAAAGATCCTTGTAAAAAGACTGACCTCCGAGAATCTTGCTTTTCATTTCGAACCGCTGCAAAAACATATATAAATAAAGGATTAGGTAGAGAAATTTCAAAAGAAGAAGCATTAAAAATTCTAAAAAAAGCTGAAGAAGATGGCTTAGTATTGCAACCAGGGAATTCTCAAAGACCAATGGCCATTTGTACCTGTTGTGGTTGTTGTTGTGGGATACTTACTAACCAAAAAAAATTGTTAGAACCAGCACAGTATTTTGCTACTAATTTCTATGCTTCAATTGATGATGATCTCTGTGTAGGATGTGAAACTTGTAAAGATAGGTGCAATATGGATGCGATATATATGGAAAATAACATTGCTAATGTAGATAAAACCAGATGTATAGGGTGTGGTGTATGCATTTCAACTTGCACATCTGATGCTATTAAACTTCTTAAAAAAGAAAATATAACCATTCCTCCAAAAAATACAGCAGGTACTTACATGGCAATAATGAATAAAAAGGCAGAATTAGCTAGAGTAGAAAAAAATTTACAATAAATTCATTTCTTTTTATAATTAGAAGTCTTTAGAAAACATCTTTTTGATTAAAATAATTCATCAATATTTTTTTTTTCGAAGTTTTTAAGGCTTTACTAAAAAATAAAGTAATTATATATTATGTTTTAAGAAGATGTTAAGTTTTTTAGTAAAATTTAGAGACAAAAAATTTCAAAAAAGCAAAAATACCTTTTCTGAGAGATATCAGCATTGTAATCGATGTGAAATCAACTTGAATATCTCTAATAATGAAGAAATAGTTTGTGCTCTCTGTGGAGAGACATTCTGTAATAGGTGCATTGATAAGCATCAGAATTATTGTTATTCCTTATTTCTGAAATAAAAATAAGAAACTCCCCTTACAATAATTAAATTTCAGTAAAAATATCGTGAATACGCCAGAAAAAACTATTTTTCAATTAAAAGTGTTTATTAGTTAAGTTCTTTTTTATTGAGAAATAAATCAGAATTTATGATTTTTTTATTATGTGAACTAACTCGATCTTCTAATTCTTCTTTATTAGCTAATATATGAATATGCCCATGGTAGATTATAACTTTATATTTTTCTCTATTAAATTCTCCAGATTTAGGCATTATTCTCAAGAGTTAAGAAACGATTTTATTTTTCTTTAAAATCCAACCATCAATAGAGAATTTTTGAATAAGATTCATCACATAATCAAATTCAGAATGAATTCTTGATTTTGGAATCCAAACCTCTGCCTCATTTTCAAACTGAATAAGCAAGGCTTTATCAGTTTCTCCTTTAATAGCTCCAGTTATATCTCTTATCTCATTTGACTTTCCATTAATATGATCTTTAACATTATTAAATATTTCACTATCATTATCAACAGAATCCATGATGATTTCCTCTTGTACAATAATATTGTTTAAATTATTGTTACTATTTTTCTTTGAACCATTGAGAACCGTAGCAAATTCTATTTTTTCTTTAAGTATATGTTTTAATAGCATTTCTAAAATTTTGAATTGAGAATACTCAAGTACTTTTGAATAAGAACCGATATGAACCCAAAGTCTTTCCTTTTCTTCATTTTCCCATTTAAATGAGATCTGAGTTTTATTATCCTTGAAGGTATGATAACTCGACCACGAATCTACCTCTTTTGTGAGGACTCGAATAATCCAAACCAATTCTTCCAAGGAAAATTTAATTATTTTACCTTCTCCACTACTCGGTTTTTCCCAAGATCCATTGCTTTTGCTTTTTATCAGTCTAAAAAACATAAAAGGATCATTTCTAGAAGCACTTTGAATAATTAATCCGACTTTTTGACCAAAAAAACTATAACTATGATTATCAACCATGTATCTATCAATAATTGGATATTTTTAAAGAAAAACAGAGTAAAAATTTAGTATTTTTGTCGAAAAATCAAAAATCTTTTTTAAAAAATCTTTTTTAATTCTTTATTCTTCTTACCAGTATGGAACCAAACCATCATAAAAAATCTGAAAAAGATGTAATAAATTCTACCCGATATCCCAATACAGTAACTTCATTAAAACAAGATTTTAAATTACTTGGGATTAGATCTAGACAAATAATAATAATGCATAGTTCATTTAGTGCTATATGATGGACTGTATGAGGTTCTGTTGCAGT
>JBHLQA010000163.1:0-7223 GCA_048885285.1 Candidatus Odinarchaeota archaeon | reverse complement strand
CAAGAAAAGAGCGAGCGATTGAAAAAGAATTAGAAAAGATGAGAAAAAAACAACATAGAAATATTTAGATTAAGTATAAAATGTGGTTAGGCAAATTTCTGAATCTTGAGGATGACATTGAAGAACTCAGTTCTTTGATAAAAAAAGAATTGCTTAAAGGCCTTCAAAAAAGTAAACTTACTCCTCTTGAATTCACTATTATTGAAACTATTTTTAATAGTCAACAACTTTCAGGGTATGATTTAATTAGAAATTTAAATAGACATTTTGCAGGAACGTGGGAGGCACGTTCTGGTACAATATATCCAGTATTAAGAAAGTTAGAAAAAGATGGATTTTTGAAAGCAAAGCAAGTAAAAAGTCCAATAGGACCTTTAAGAAAAGTATATTCTCTGACGGAAGTAGGAGAACAATTATTAAAATATAAGGTAAATAAAAATTATTATGATCAACTCAAATTTGTAGAGAATTTTCTAGTTGAGCTTTCTTCTATTTTTATACACTCTTTTTCTGATCAAGAAAAAAGCAAAAAAATTATAGAAATACAGAATGCACTTAGTGAGATTTTTAAAAATGTTATACAGAATATTCCTCCGACTTTAGATTTTAAAATCATGTGTACTAAATGCGGATCTGAAATAGGTCGAGAAGTTGCTTACTGTCCTAACTGCGGAGAATCCTTATTTCAGGAAAATTATGATGATAAGTAAATAGATGTTTTTAACAATATTTAAGTTCTATACATTTTATATTTACTTAATTAATATTTAAGGTCATATCATAAGTAGTGATTATTTTGAAAGAAATTATTGAACCTCAAAAGAAAATTGAAGTTTTGGATGAAGTAGACGTTATAGTTGTTGGTGCTGGACCAGCAGGTATAGGAGCGGCCATCGCTTCTGGAAGAAATGGAGCTAATACTCTTTTAATAGAAAGATTTGGAAGTATGGGAGGGTTACAAGTACAGGGAAATAATCCAATATTTTCCTTTGTTGATCCTGAGTTGCATGGTGGGATTATGCAAGAAATTCTTAGGCGCCTTAAGGAGGGTGGAGGTCTAAAAAATGTGGATGATGTTCCTAGAAGTGTGAAAAGCAGGTTGAAAGATCTATTAATTAAAGCTGCTGGGGTAGAGAATCTTCCTAAACGATTGGTTGAAACAGATGTAGGTTATTGGGGAATTTGGGGCATTTGTTTTGATATGGAGCATTACAAATTTCTTCTTGAAACCATGATGGAAGAGGCTGGTGTTAAGATCTTATATCATACTTTTGCGGCTGATGTTATAAGGGAAGATAATTTACTTAAAGGAATTATCATTGAATCCAAGGAAGGAAGGAAAGCAATTTTGGGGAAAGTTATAATAGATACTTCAGGAGAAGGAGATATCATATGGAAATCAGGAGCAGCAAGCATGGGTGATCAGGGAATCCCCATTGGACGAAATAAGGGTAGAGCTGGAGGTTATTTAAATGCATTTTTCATTGGTGGAGTAGATCTCGAAAAATTCAGAGCCTTTAAAAGAGAAAATCGTAAAGAATGGGGGCAAATGTATTCTGGCAAAAGTCTGATTAAGAAAGCGAAAGAAGAAGGTGCTTACATTAAAGGTGAAGCTGTTGTTCTTTCTGAAATTCAAGATGTATATAATGCGGGACGGATATATGTAATGAATGCTATCCATAAAATTAAACCTGGTGCAAAGAGTTGGGAGGTTGAGGAGTTGACTAATTGTGAATTTGATCTTAGAAAGCAAGTGTGGGCAGTCTATAAAATGCTTAAGGATAATGTACCAGGTTTTGAGAATTCGTATATTGAAAATACACCTAATCTTCCATGTACAGGGATTGGACATAAATTAATGGGTGATTATGTCCTAACAGTAGGAGATATGCGTAAAGGTAAAGCATTTGAGGATTCTATTGCAATAAATAATATGCCTCCAGATATCTATGAGGTAGTTGGGAGATTTGCTTATGATATCTTACCTCATGATGTTCCATATCGGTGTTTAGTTTCTAAAGATATCGATAATCTAATGGCAGCAGGTACAACACTATCATGTGGAACATTTGCTGGTGGTGGATTAAGATATTGTACACCTAGTATATGTCAAGGTCAAGCTGCAGGTACAGCTGCTGCGCTAGCTGCGATTAATAATATAACTCCAAAAGATTTGGACATTAAATTACTACAGGATACTCTTCGTAAACAAGGAGCACGAGTTACCATCAAAGATTTATCAGAAGAAGTCCTCGCGCCATATCATGCAATAAAAAAGATGAATATCACATTTGCGAGGACTGATGCACCAGTAATGGGTGCTACTGAAGAGGAGATAGAAAAACATTAAATTAATTAAGAAGAAATTAGATCCCATAAAGTTCTATTTATTTAATCATTATTATTTTTTGCTATATCTTTCTATTTTCAAGTTAGAGATTTGAATACTTGTTTTATTGGTTTATCCTCTGTTAAGGATTAAATAGATAATTTCTTTAATATATTCAAAATTATAATAGCATAAGAACTATTATAAACTAAATAAATTATTCTTTTAAGAGAGGAAGTAAAATAAACAATGAAAGTTATAGCAATCAATAGTAGTCCAAATATGGATATAGGTAATACCGCCTTAATTCTTAAACCTTTTCTTGAAGGTATGCAAGAAGTCGGGGCGGAGGTTGAACTATTTTATACTAAAAAACTTAATATTAATCCATGTCAAGGTGAATTTAATTGCTGGTACAAGACTCCAGGTAAATGTTTCCAGAAAGACGACATGCAAATGCTCTTACCCAAAATTCTAAAGGCAGATGTTCTTGTATTTGCCACTCCACTCTATTGTGATGGAATCAATGGGGCTATGAAAAATCTCTGGGATAGATTGATCCCATTGTGTTTACCAAATTTTGAGCTACGTAATGGTCACTGTAGACATCCGTTGCGTAAAGAAATTAAACTAGTGAAGGCTATTTTGGTATCCAATTGTGGATTTTGGGAACTAGATAATTTTGATCCAATGATAAATCATATGAAAGCGTTTTGTAAGAATACTCAATGGGAATTTGTAGGGGCATTATTGAGACCACATGGACATGTTCTAAGAGCCATGATGGAGATGGGATTAAATGTAAATGTAATTTTAGACGCAGCTAAAGAAGCTGGACGTCAGCTTATGAAAGACGGCAGTATATCTATAGAAATATTAAACTCTATTAGTCGGCAGCTTATACCATTGGAAATGTTTTTACAGGAAGTCAATAAATATACTGAAAAACAAATCGACACACTAAAAGCTAAATGATAGAAGGATTTTGTGTTATGTTCAAATTCCCCTTCATAACACGTCTTATTGAATCTAATTTTTTTTTCATTAATCGATGTAATACGAGAGTTGAATCACCAGCAATTATAAGTGGACAATTACAACTAATAAAGTCATTCTTATTTCCGCAGTGAGTAGATGTTAATTATATAACTCATCACTTAATACTGAGACTAATTCCCACCGTTTCTTACTAACCCATTTATGAGGATTATCTAGAGAAATTATATGTGTAATCTATAAATATTCATCCTCCTCTTGATCTTTACCAATACTTTCACTTAATCTATCTGTATAATCCTCGAACTGAGGATCAAGGTTTATAATTTATGAATGAACGAGGCCTTCAATGATTATAAAAACATCTGAATCATCAAACGCAAAAATAGGTTTCTTTCCATCATTTAGTACTCCTTTTGCTCTACTAAAATTAGAAATAAACTCGAAATACTTTGTATCTAATATAATTTATTAGCATTATAGATTCTAATATAAGAAGTGAAAATATTTTTGAAAAGGTTCCATTTAGAAAATCTATAAAGCTATTATGAAATTTTTCTGTGCTTTTTAAGGATATAAATTATCATTGCAATACCTATTATAGCAACACATGAAATAGTTATTACTATGAAGATAAGAAAGAATCTATATATTATAGGGAAATTGGTTTTCTTTGCTATGATCTTTATTTGTACTAATGTATCTCCGTTATAGCATGTCCCTCTTCCATCGTCATCAGAATTATCGAGATATAGATAAACAGCGGATGTACCCTCACCCGGATTAGGCTTTAAACTATATTCAAACGAGAATTGTTGGATACCAATTTTGGTTCCTACTGGTATATCTATTTCGTTTGAAGCACCACCGTTTCCAAATAGAAAAACATCGATAGTTGTATTACTAATAATTGTAATATTTAAAAGAAAATAATAATCCAAGAGATCATTAATTGGTTGTATTACCCAATACCGATTATCCAATGTTCTTGTGTAATTCCATTCAATATTCTTATCTAAATCAAGAGAATCCCAATAATACCAAAATACATTTGGAAAAGGATAGGCTTTAGCTTCTTTACATCCTAATGGCAATGAAATTAAGAATAGTAAGACTACTGTTAAGCTTTTGATTTTTTTCATTGAAAAAACCTTGGTTTTCACGTTCTTATATCGTACGTCATATTTAAATATTTTCCTCGTCAAAAGATAAAGAATTAAGCTACATAGTGGATTTTGATATTTAGTAATTTTTTTGGGATTATTTTTTATAACGACGTAATCAATTTCGAAAAATTGCACCGAGATTTAATTTCTTTCTCAAAGTGTAAATTACTGATTAAAAACCTAATCTAATAGGTTTTTAAAAGATTTATTCACTCAATATAGAGACCATATTTCCTGAATATCTTTTTAAGTTCTTCATCTGCTAGATGTCGTAGAATATCCTCCATAGGTGCTATTATCTCATCTTTTTTCGCAGTTCTATTATTAGAAATCCTTCCTCCTTTCACTTCTAATGCTGTTTGAGCCCAACTAAATTCATCATTAAATGTAAAGAGAACATCTCTATAAGCTCCCTCCGTTCCACCGTCTCTAGCCAATGGTTTTTGTTCAATTGGCATCTCGGGGTCTTGTAAATAACACCAATCAAGGATTACCCATTCCAATTTCCTTTTGGAATCAGGTCTATCAGCAAGATAAAGACAATAAGCATGACCCCCTACTTCAGTGTCTGATGGAGCAAAAATAGGATCAGCTATCACTTCTGCTGCAGCTACTTTTACTCGCCAACTAGGGATACCCGCATTAATTAATAAAGAAGCAATCAAAATCGCCCCATCCTCACAATCCCCAATCTCTGCTTGTATACTCTCGAAAGGGAATAACCAAAATTCAGGAACTTCAGCAGTTAAATCATCGAATTTATATTTCAAGAAATTGCAAACGAAATTCTGAATAACAAAAGCAGTTTCATTAGGAGTTTCTCTCCTTAATCCCACATGGGTTATAACATGCCATAATATCGCATCATTTTTTTTAATAAATGCTTTAACATCCACATCTATTTGTTTTTTATATGCTTCTGCCCTCAGTGCCCTCCCCGTATAAATTATCGGAGCAGTCTCCCACTTATTATTCCAATAATCCGGTCCATATTCTCCATAATCTCCTTCAAATTCTTCTATAGGCTTATAATCAGTTGTTGGTATAGGTGATGGGGTAGGTTCATTTTTTTTCCCTGGTTTTTTTGCATGTTTTTTTTCTGGAGTTCCTGCAATAGATTTAGCGTCTTTAATCCAATTTTCAACATCTTTTTGGGGAGGTGTTTTTGTAAGCACTTTAGGATTATCCTTTTTTAATTGCTTTAATTTTTCTAGTGTGCTTTTTGGATTTCTACGTGCAAATTCCTTTACAGAATCTATACCAATTAGGTTTAAAGCATTGGCAATTTCAGGATTTACACCTTGAATCTGCATCAATTCTGCGTGTTCTTGCCAGGTATCAAGAGTTTTTACAGCAACCCCTATTTTTCTAGCAAGTTTTCCAATTTGACTTTTTGTAAGCGGAATTAATTCTTCAGTACTAGAAATTCCCTCTTTTTGTAAAAGTTTAGCGTGGTTTTCTTCCAAACCAATAATCTCTGTTAATTTCAAATCTCTTTCTCCTTTTTTTAATTTAATTAAATTTGATTAGTAAAAATATTGTTTACTTATTTTAAATTCTTTTACTATGAGAGATAAAAATAGAGAGTAGATATAATTGATAAAATAAGTTTTAAAGATTTACTTCAATTAAATTGGAATTTTGTTTTTTCAAGTTGGATTAGTATTGAAATTTTTCTTTCTTCTAATGATTACTTATTCAAGCATTTCGAATATTCGGAGATTTTCATAATTTTTTATAATTATTTAATGTGGAGGAGGTGGGAAAACCGTGTCTATGGGACTCCCAAAAACATTTCGAACCCACGAAGGCCTTTGCCACGGGATCTTAAGTCCAGCACCTTTAGTTGACCCATTTTGGTGTAAAATGGCTTTGACCATACTCGGTAACCCCTCCATGTAGAAATTAGATTTTTTTAAAAGCTGTTTAATTCTAAGCTTTTAAGGGTAACAATAAATCAAAGTTATAATTTTAATTTAAATTTTTTCTTACGTTTATTATATAAGGGATTAAATTTGTATTAATAGTTCGATAATTTATATATATAAAAACAAAAAGAAATAAATAAAAGAAAGATATTAAAATTATAAAATACCTTTTATTGAATAAACGCTACATATAAAATTACTTTAGTAATATTCAAAATATAAATTTGATGATTTAAAACATGCCCGTTGGTATACTAGTAATTCGCTGGGATAATGAAATTGGTCCAATTAATGAAGGATTTTATCCAGATACATTAAAAATAACAAATAACTTGCTTACTCAAGTATATTCAAGCCATCGTTACCAGAGTCTTAAGCCGGGATTCGCATCAATAGCTCTCAAAAACAATAAAGTTGTATCCTTTTTCTCGGGGGTGGGACAAGATTTTATTTCTGTTGAAAATTATGTGGTTGCACTTTTACTTAGAAGAGATGAAAAACCAGGAAAATATCGAGAGATATTAAAAACCATTGCAGCAGAAATATTGGAAAAAATACAAGATGGCAAGTTTAAAGATATTTTACCAAACTTATATGAACAATTAGCTAAAATTTAAAGCTCTTTAACTAACATTTAAACCTTTATTTAAATTAAAATGATATTTAAAATTATAGATTAAAAAATCTAAATAAAATAAAAGAATTTAATTACTCTTCTCTTTTAACAGTTATTTTTCCTCTATCATCTGTTTCGACAAGGTCAATTTCTTCTAGTTCAGCAACATGCTTTTTTACAGTCACAAT
>JBHLQA010000162.1:0-7240 GCA_048885285.1 Candidatus Odinarchaeota archaeon | reverse complement strand
AATTATTCCATTAAATTCAGAGATTCGGATTTATTTTTATAAGTCTGGTTCTGAAGAACATTCTTATGTATATTTAGATCCTCAGATTGTTTGGTATGATCTTAATAATTATGACTCTGAAAATCCAAATAGTGTTTATAATGATCCAGATCAATATGATTATTACGATCTACAAAAAATGCAATATCTATTAAATATAGGGGATGTAAATTCTGATGGATTTGATGATTTATTTGCTATTAGCCTCACTGGTAGATATTTATGCTTAGATATCAGAAATAATAATACACTCTGGGTTAGAACTAATAAGGATTTCGAAGTAAAACTTACTGAAATCAATGATTTAAATTCTAATGGTTATAATGATTTTTTAGTACAATATTTTGGAAATTTTGAGCCAAATTGGATTACATCTAATGCTTATGATTATCAAGAACAGATTACAGAAAATCCAAAAATTATATATGAATTATTCACTATAGATGGAAAAACTGGAACTTTAATATGGACATTCAACATTCCATCACCATTATATTATGAAGGAATAAGAGATTTAAAGAACGTTGGAGATATCAACGATGATGAAATTGATGATTATGTAGGATGGATTATACCTTCAACAATACCTTCTGAAATTTCTGATATTATAGAAGATCTTACAGGAGAAGCTAGTATCGATGAAAATTATTATAGCAATGATTTATACAGAACATTATTATTTAACTATATTAAATTAATTGTAGTTAATGGCTCTAATGGTTCTATTATCTGGAATACACCTCTAATTGATTTTCCCTATAAATTTTATCGTCAATACGGTTATAGTGGTTCTTATTTTGATCCAATTTCTGGCTATTCTAATGGTGACAATTACTTTAACAGAATAAATGGCGAATTTCCTAATAGTTGGGGAAGTTATGATAATATTAATTGGTCAGCTGATTGGGATACCCCATCTCTAAAACATCCCAGTGATATTGAAATTATAAAAGGAACGGAGTATGGAAAAATATTTGATTTATGGGGTGATCAAGGCACAAATTATTCCATAACCTCATATAATTCATCTGATTCATCAAAATCATTGAAGTTAGGATCGACAGCAGACATTTCATCAATTGGAACTGTTGAAAGCAATGATGGATTATATTGGGTTTTGAATTCATTACAATCTGACGGAAATCATCATATTAGCGCGGAATTATCTTTTAAACCATCTCAAATAATTAATAGTGAGTTAAAATACATATCAATAGGCTATACTGGCTTATTATTCGACGATTTTGTTGATCAGTTTAATATTTCTATTTATAACTTTAATGATATTAATTGGAAAAAAGTTAGTACAAATGTTATCAATAAGTCAGAGTCTGTCGATATAGTAATCAATTTAAATAATTTAAATGGTTTAACAGGAGTAAATAATTTGGTAAAAATTAAAATAGAAGCAACAAATACCTCCGCTTTTTCATTATATATTGATAAACTAGTAGTTGATTATATTTATACCTATAAGAATTATACTGTTATTGCTGAATTGGATGGAACCTCATGGAAAACAATATTTGATTTTGTAATACCGATAGATTTCTCTGATGAAGAATTTCTAGGAGCTATGGAGTATCCACTTTCCCAAATTGAAAGATTTTCTGCTCTTAAGTTGGAAACAAATTTAGCAATTAATACTACAAATGTAGAAAGGTATAATTTTACATATGAAATTAAAGATGTTTCAAGTAATAACTGGATTCTGTGTAATTGGAGTGAGACGCCTATATGGAATAACCATACATATCCTGATTTAAAAGGAGGATATGGAGGGTATAGAAATAATTATAATAACTTTACGTTTGGGACAAAATATCGAGAGGACTTTGCATGGCTTATTACACGGGGAACATACGATGCGGATCCTTATGTTGAATTAGACTATGAAAATCCTACTACATTATCCGATTTTATCGATTCAAATAAAAATATTCGTTTAAGAGTAAATGTGACTAATAATGAGAAATTTAATTTAACAATTGATAGTTTTGGAATCGGAGTATTTTACTGGGGGTTATTTAGTTCAAAATTTGATAGATATTACTTATTGGATTATGATCCAGTTGGGGAAGAAATAGAATTTACTACTGATAACCTATTAAATATAGAAATTCAAGATTTTGATATAGTAAATGGAACAAGTGACAAGTATTTAGATATAGTTGCTATAATTGGTATTGAGGGTGTTTCTGTGGATGCGAGTCCTGAAGAGGAATGGAGTACAAGGATTTGTCTTTTTGACATTAGAAATAAAGAGACATATACTAAGTGGAGTCCTGATAAGACCTATATTCCATATCAAAATGTGAGAATTTTAGCTATTAATAACAGTTTAAATAATTGGATATTAAGTGGAATCTTCCAGTTTGGAAGTACTTACAATTGTTCACATAAATTAGTTAGTGATCCTCATTGGGAAACTCAAATAACACATTTTGAGAATTATGATGAATCTAAAGCAGTGATAGATTTTGTATGGGAGGAGATTCCTGAATTTCCTGATTTTACTGATAATGATAGTTCCTATTACGATCGTTATGAATTTCCTGGAATAACTTATGTTTCAAAGAATAAAGAAATAGGAATAATTTTGGGAGAATATGATTATTCAATAAATAAATATGGATATAACGAATTTAAGCTTTCAAATATTCGAATTATTGATATTAATGATCGCACCACAATTAGCAAAATCCCTATTGAAAATTTAGAATATTTTGGTTCAATAAATAGTGGTCAGTTTGATTTTAGTTCAGAAAATTTTGGATTTTTAATATCTATTTCTTATGAAGATTTTAATAACGACAGTTTTCTTGATCATGTTGGAATATATAAATCAGGAGGTTGGGGGGATTTGGGATATGGCACATATCTAAAAATCTATAGTGGCAATTCTAGTGATTTAGATCCTTTAATTCTATATAGTAATTTTTATAAAAACCTGAAACTACCATCTTCTTATAAACAAATATTATATGATATTTCATCTAATGATAATTCAAACAAATTAAAATTACCGTTTACTTCAATTGATGATATTAACGATGATGGGATTCCAGAAGCATTGACAGGAGTTCAAACGCAGGCATATGAATATGATCTAATAGAGGAATATATGGGTAGGTGGGTTCGGCATGGTCAATTTATAGGAAGTTATATTGATTTTTATGATGTTTATAATAGCAACAAACATAAATTTAATGAATTATCTGAATATAAATTGGTTCTTGATCCATTGAAAATTCCTTCTTGGTATGGCAGTACTTATTATGAATTCATCTTTAGCTGTGAAAGATTTGGAGATATAAACGCTGATAATTATAGTGAAGTTGTTATCTATCGAGATAATTTTCAATCCGGTGAATATTATGTTAATAGAATTTCAACAACAGAAATTTTGGATCCCATAAATCAAAATATTCTTTATAGATTTAATATAGGTGTTAATTTCTTTTATTCTATCGATGATATAAATCAAGATGGTAAGAATGAACTGTTGGTTATAAGTGAAGAATCAATCTATTGTGTAAATTCCAAATTTAATGTTCAAATTCTTAGTCCTAATAATGAAGAATCAATGGATTTCTATGATTTTAATATAGTATGGAATACAAATTCAGATTATGACTATTTTGAAGTATTCATAGATGGTATTAGTCAGGGTTCAACAAAAAGTGAAAAAATTCATGTATCTATAGGTGCTGGATGGAGACAAATTAGCATCACAATGCACGATAAAAGTGGTTTAATTATCTCGACAAGTACAATCAATGTTCTAGTACCATCAAATTATACTCATTTAATTTTAACATTCATATTATTAGGTGCTATTGCGAGTTTATATGTGATTTATAGAAGATATAGTAAAAAGAAAAGAGATATGGTTTTAATTGACAGAGAAGTCAGAGGAGATGAGAAAAGAAAATGATTACTAAAAAATATGAAAAAAGTCTTGAAATTTGGAGCCATGAATTAACAAAAATATATGGTAAAGGAGAAGAAATGTTAGAAGCTGTATCGGAGATTGATCTTCACGTAAAACCAGGGATTCATGGGTTCCTGGGACCAAATGGAGCCGGAAAAACAACAACAATTAGTATGCTCATAGGAGCTATTTCAATAACTAAAGGTAAAGCGAAAATCAGAAATGTTAAAGCAGGAACAGTCTCAGCTAAACAGATAATTGGTTTTTTACCTCAAGATCCCGTTCTTTATATAAAGATGACTGGGGAAGAATATCTGGTATATATGGGACAATTAGGAGGTTTGCAAAAGAAAGATGCTCGAAGAAAAGCTCAAGAATTATTAGAGTTCTTTGATCTTTTTGAATTTCGGAACAAAGAAATAAAAACATATTCAGGAGGAATGAAACAGAAGATTGGTATTGCTGGAGCATTGATTCATGATCCTAAAGTCTTAATACTCGATGAACCAACAGCTAATTTAGATCCATTGGGCAGAGCAGATGTAATACAAAAAATTAAAAATCTATCTGACAGGGTTAGTGTTTTTGTTTCAAGCCATATTTTATCCGAAATTGAACAAATGTGTGAAGATGTAACTATGATTGATCAGGGTAAGATTGTAATATCAGATACAATAAGAAATATTAAAAAGGGTTTTATCAGAAATCTACTTATTTTAGAGACTAATAAGAATAAAGAATTATTAAGGCTATTAAAAGATAATGAATATGTTGAAAGTATTCGAATTGATGATATAGATCAAAAAATTCACATCATCCCAAAAGATATCGAAGAACTGCGTAAAATTATACCTCAAATGCTTGTAAAAAATAAAGCTGTCTTGTATAGTTTTAACCAACCTGAATTATCATTGCAAGATATTTTTATGGAAATCATGTCAAAGAAGGAGGAAATCTCATGATTAAAAAAAAAAAGTCAGGTATTAAGGATAGATTAAAGACAAATATAGAAAAATTAAACAAAAAAGTATTAATCCCTACAAGAATTTGGTTATCAAAGAATATTTTTAGAAGAACATCCGTAGTCGTAAAAAAAACATTTCAAGGTATTTTTTCTTTTAAAAAAATTATTATTATGACTATAATCATTTTATTTCTTCCATTACTCTTTTCAATAAGTGGTACGGGAGTAGATTTCGATTTAGTATCCTCGCATCATGCTGCAACTGCAATTAGTATTTCATTGGCTTTTCCAATATTTTTTTGGTCTTTAGGTTTATCTTACACTATCTTCATCGGTGTTTCTGGAGGTCCCCTAATTGCGGATGAAATAAAAACAGGAACCATGTTGATATTAATTAGTAAACCTATAAGTCGAATAAAAATTTTCATAGGTAAATATATTGGTTTGTACCTTTATGGTATGCTATTAAGTTTCGTTTCTATATTTTTTATAGGATGGTTAGGAGTATTAATTCAATCAGGGAATTTTGATCATTTTATTGCTCTAACTCCTTTCTTAACTGCTTTATTTCTATATAGTTTATTTATCTTATTCTTATTTTCAAGTATTACAATGGCTTTATCATCGGTTTTTGAGAAATCTAGGAATGCATCATTAGGGATCCTATTAATAGTAATTTTTTCTTATGTGGCGTTTTTGATAATTCGGTTAATTGCATCTATTGGTGATAATTTTTATGAAATGTTTCAATTATACCATTTTGATCTTGGTTATCATTTAGGAAATATATTTATATTTTTCATCGAAAGCTTGGAAGCAATCCCACCTTCATTAAATTGGCAACTCTTGTTTGGAATGATGACAGGAGTATATAGTACTGATTCACCAATAGATCCTGACCAAAATATCAATCTTGGAGGTTTAGAAAAAACAAACTACTACTTACCAATCTTCTCCTTATTAATTTGGCTTTTAATAGCGATTCTACTTTTAGCATTTGGTATAATACGCTTGAGAAAAAGGGACATTTCTATTTAATAAAAAAAATTTTTTTAATTAAAAAAATACAATTTAAAAGTTCGAATAGATCATGAATTTATTTCCTGAGCCAAGGGAATATATCTCAAACTTACTACCACGTTTTGTTTCGCAAAACATTTGAATCATTGGAAATAAGTAAATCTGAGATGTTATTTGAGCATCTTTATCCTTCTCATAAGTTTTATAATCACTTCTCGCAGCTCCAACAGTTTTACTAATATTTTTATTCATATAACCTAAAGAAGGCTCAACTTTCGACTCTAATTCTTTAAAGTTACTAAATCTAATCCCTTCGACATCTTCAATCATTTTATGAAGATCATCACCTATTTGCTTCTCATATCTAGTTTGAGCACTACTATGCAATATAGGAACTCCAGTAATTACTGTTTTGAAAGGAACAGGGAGAACCTCGTATTTATACATATTTTTATACCCCCCACACTCCTTACATGGTTCTAGTCTATTACCAGTTCCATAACAAGCACCACAGGGATATGAAAAGATTTTTTTTTCCTTCTTTTGCTCTTCTCCGACTAATACTGTAAGTGTTTCCTCAATTTTTCCAGTTCCTTTACAAGTTTTGCATTTATTCTCCATATATCCCTTTCCCCTACAATTCTTGCAGGGGACCGCTTGAATTGATTCATAATGAGGTACTTTTTCATTACCTTTCCAGTTTTCCTTATTAACATTACCTGCTCCTTTGAAGGAATAATATTGCTCCTTAACAACTCTTGGGGCCATTACAAGATTTTCTTCTTTGCCTTTGGGGGCGGGACCAAGGGATTTTTTCACAGCAAAATAAATAGCTGCCTCTTTCATCGTATCCTTAACATATTCCGCTGCACTTATAGCATCTAAAGAAAAAACTGCTCCTTTTGTTCCAAATTGCTTTTCCATCTTTTTTTTGTCTGTTCTTACTGCCTTTTGCTTCCATTTCTCAAAAATTTCATCTAAATTTGGAGTTTTAATTCTTATCGACATATTATATCATTTCAAAAATTTCTTTTTATATTTTATATGTAAAATTAAATTGATTTGGAATTATAAAAATATAAAATAGAATAATTTATAATCTTTATATAGGTAGAAAATTAAAAATAAAAATAAATAAAAGAGAAAACTATAATAAAAAATGTCTGCTGAAGAACGTCAATCTGTTGAATATTTTTTAGAATGGATTAAAAATAATGGTTTAGCTGATTGGATTACCCATTTTTTGAATCAAGGCGATGAGACAAAACTTAGGCAAATAAAAG
>JBHLQA010000161.1:0-7276 GCA_048885285.1 Candidatus Odinarchaeota archaeon | reverse complement strand
GAATTAAATAAAACTTTAAGAAGCGAAGAAATTTCATTTTTCTTAATGATTTCGATGAAATCTGCTCTTCTACATATTTTTTTTCCAAAACTTTTTCTATAATTTCCTTCACCTTACCATTATTTAAGTGTAAGTAATTCGTGGATCTATAATTGTATAAAGAATATCTGCTACTAAAGTCCCAGAAATGATTATTATGGTAGCAAATACTAGGAGCCCGAGAGTAACTTGGTAATCTCCTACTAATATAGATATAACCATGTAATAACCAAATCCTTTATAATTAAAGACAATTTCGACGAAAAATGAGCCTAATAATGCTGTAGCTGTACCCCCAATGATTAGATTACTGACAGGCAACAGTGCATTGCGGATAGCGTGTTTATTTATAACATCTTTTTCTAATACACCTTTAGCTCGAGCAGTTCTAATATAATCTTGATTTAAAACGTCCAACATGCTGGAACGCGTTTGTCTTGTCATACTTGCTAATGAAACAAAAGTTAAACAAATAGCAGGTAGAATTAGGTGTGATATTGTATCCCACAAATAAATTTGGTTATTAGTTATTATACTATCGATTATTCTAAATCCTGTACCATAAGAATTTATATATGAAATCACTGCTAGGAAACAAATTCGGGTCATACAAATAATCAATATAACAAGTGATCCTAATATCCAACCTATGTGCTTGAACTTATTATGTTGTTTAAATTTAGTATAATGTTTATAAATTAAAAAGATGGCAATAATGGCTAAAATTATAGCACCAAAAAAACTTATGGTAATTAATGGTGGAGTTTTAATTAAATTAGGACCTTGTAATCCAGGTGAATTTGCGAAAAAAGCCGGTATATCGATGCCATGATATGTAAAATTACTCAAATAATAACCAAAAAAGCGTTGGAGCATGTCAGCGATCCAAAAGACAGGGAATCCTGCCCCTAAGATTGCAATAATTCTAACTCCTACATCTTTTATTTTATCCCTATGAGTTGCAGAAGTTATTCCCAGTTTAACTGCGATAATAGGACTTAAGATTATTGGGATCATCATCAATTCTATTGTCCTTGGAAATATTTCCGAAATTAAATCTATTACAGGTTTATCCCGTATGATTACATAAGAACTACCCCAATCCCCAGTAAAAAAATTCTTAAAATATATAGTGAGTTGAATATACCAAGGATCATAGTATCTAATTCTCTGTAATTCTGCCTCAATAATATCAGGATCGAGTGTATTACCCAATCTACCGGCAACCGGGTTAACTAAATTTTGTTGTACCATAAAATATGATAAAACCCAAGAAAGAATTAGAACTAATATCAACATAGGAATCATTACTAATATCCTCTTTATGATATATTTTATCATATTTTTTGGTTGTTTAGCCATTTTTTTTCCCTTTTTTTACCCCGATAATCTCTTTTTAATTATCCTATTCTATATTTCTTCTTGATTTAATTAATTGTTTGACTTTCATACCACCTATAGCACCAGAGAGTGTGGTTGCAATTAAGATACAAATATGCAAATAACCCTTCCAATTTCCAAATTGTAATATAATTGGCTCTATGCTAAACCCATACATGATTGCATACAAAATAAAGGCTTCGATAATTATAAAAGGAACAAGCCAGATTGACGCTTTTATTCCATAGTGAGGAATTTCCTCCTTATATGTTAATAAAAAGCAAGTAACAAATAGTAATATTACAGGCAAGAAAAATGTATCTACATACACTTCAAATGTCCAAAATAATACTGTTCTTTCCATTTCAGTAAAATTTATCCAAGTTTGTTCAGTAAAAGAGATCCACTCATCAATCATAATGATGTTAGCAACAATTCCATAATATCCTAGTAATATAATCGTGTAAGCAATAAAAACACCACCTTGGCGCCCAAGATCGATCTTTATATTGCCTTTCTTGTTATTAACTCTTTTACTTTGATTTTTCTCGTCTAGCAACATTATCTAAAATCGGATTTTATGACATTAAATTTGACTTAAAGATTAATATTTGTTATAAGTTTCACAAATGTTTAAATTTATAATTACACAACCTTTAAATAAATTTACATCGTAAATTTATTTGTTACAAAAATTTTACAAAAAAATTAAAAATTAATTTAAAGAAAAATAAGGCGAATCGTTAGAATGAGAAAATGGTCAAAAACTTTAATTTTTGCTCTATTTATTATTTCTATGTTATTGCCAATTATACCTTTCAGTGTCAAAGCTCAAACTACGATACCCACTTTTACTGTAGGAGCTTGCGGACCCGCCCCCATAGGTAATTGGGATGGTATAAGTTTTGCAGCTACTACTGGCGATTATTTCAGGTATAATTCTCTTGAAGGATTATTTGAATTACCATATGGTGCGGAAAACGGAGATTATGATAATTTAGTACCAGTACTTGCAACCAATTGGACAATACATTCCCGACCAAATGAAATAAACGCTCAAGGTTTTATGAATTATGATGGAGTTGATTATATGGATATCACTCTTCGAGAAAACGTTACGTTTCAGGATGGCTCAGATTGGAACGCCACAGTTTGCAAATGGAATCTTGATAGGCTCATGTATACATTGGGAAGTATCAATTTTTGTCTAGGTAGTCCTACATTGGTTGATTCCGCTGTGTCTACTAATCGACCAATTTTTTGGATGAGCATTAAGGATTGGGATGATTATGCTACTGCGTCATGGAATGTTTCTAAACTATATGGCCCTGGTCCTTATACATATGGATATCTTAATGAGTATCCCGGATTTGGATATTCTAGTCCATATGATGTCCCATATGGTTATAATAGATTCCCTCGATTTACAAATATAACCGTACTGGATAATCAGCAATCAGGAGGAACAGTTAGAGTATACTTTAATGATTGGGGCACCGGTCCAGAATATTTATCGGGTGCGTGGGTAAAATTTATCTCCAGGGATTCTTATAAGGATTATTTTGATGTTCCAATCATGGGATATGGAGATGTTCCAGCATTTCCCCAAAATAACGCAACATCTCCTTTCCCCGGACATTTAATTGGTACAGGTCCCTATATATTTGATAATTTCACAATAGATTCAGGTACTATGACAAGATTTGATGATTGGTGGAACGCTTCAGCTCAACAGGCTAGAGGGTGGCATATGCTTCCAAAGGTGGCAGTAGTTACGTTTAGTCATGATACATCAGGATATAATGGAAGGACAACTGCATTAGTGACAGGTGATATTGACTTTGCTTATGATCATTCATGGGAACCCCTAACTTATAGTGATGTAGCTACCGCTTCTAACTTGGAATATATAGATATGGGCCAGGAAAATTATGGAGAAGTTATCGTTTTAAACTCTGTTGATGAGACTTATTTACGTTATTGGTATGATATAGGCTTAAATTTGAGTGCATATGGAATTTTGTCCTCCACTAATATTAAGTTCGCAAATGGAAGTTTAAAACCAACAAATGGAGTTGATCGGGCCTTTAGAAAAGCGCTTTCTTATGCCTATGATTACGATACATATTTAGCGTTATACGATGGCCGGGTAGTGCGTTCTGGGGGATGTTTGGCAGCTACTCACGAATATTATGACCCATCTGTACCTTTACCTTATAGAAACCTCACGATAGCGCGACAAACCTTACTAGATGATCCTGTCTGGGGAGCAGTTTGTACAGCTCGTGGTTTGAATAGCACTAGCACAACAGATGATTGGAACACTGTAGCAAGTAGTAATCCTATTTACACATTTGAAGATCATTATGATCAAGCCCATGTTGAATCTTATCAGGTATTGATATCTTCTCTTGCGGATATTGGGTGTGACATTGATGCTACCGACGATACAGTTAGCGGTGGTACTTATCCTGCAATATTAGCTGGGGAACTTCCTTTATTATCCTGTGATGGATTTGCAATTAAACCTTATCATAACCGTATTGGTGATCTTGGATTCCTTCAAGCATATTATCAAAGCACTGGCGTTATTGAGCGAACTCCAACAGGTGCTACCTTCCCATATCAACCTTATACTAGATTCATAGCAGATTACAATATGGTTTCATATCCCTATGCATTCCCGTATAAAGCAGGTTCTAATATGGGTTTTAGTTACAATGCTACATGTGATAAGTTGATTGCAAAACTATGGTTCCAAAACGATACTGGAAACCAAAAGTATTATAGTGAATTGGCAGATTGGACTCAGAATTATCAATATCCAATGCTCTATTTAGGAAATGATTTAACCGGACGCGCAGTAGATAAGAATTGGGACACTGCATGGAATTGGATTTTAGTATTGCATTTTGATTTAGTGAAATATACTCCTACTGCTGCAGAACCAATTCCAGGATTTTCAGTTGGAATCGTTTTATCTACGTCATTAATTGCTTTTCTAGGAATTGTTTACACAGTGTTAAGAAAAAAGAGATACTTATAGAACTAACAAATAATATAAAATTTAAAATTTAAAAATTTATTTTTTTTCATTTTTTCCTTAATAACCTTATAATATTAAAGATTTAAAATGGAATAAAGGTCGATTTTTAACTAATTTCTCTAAAAATATTTAAATTCAAATTAATTAAATAATATACCTAGAACTCATTGTAGCGCTCCATATTTAATTAATTATTTCCACATTTCTGATACTTATCTAATTGAATAATTATTCTAAATGATTTGGAATTATAAATTATCTTAACATTTTAATATTCGATTTTAAGATGACAATTTATTATTTTTATATAAAGTAAGAAAAATTTATTATGATAAGAAAATAGTATTAAATTTAATGAAAAACCTCATTTATTCTATAAACCCACAGTAACACTATGGGTCTGATTTTTAAAAGCTTCCATATTTAATTACGAAATAACGAGAAATCTTAAAATGAAAAATTTAAGAGAAAAATTAAAAATTAATGAAAATGCTTTACAGACTATTAATGAATTTTTATTGGATGAGAAGAATCCCCTTATAAATTATTTACTCAAAATCATCGAAGAATATGGTGGAGTTGATGAAATTAATAAAAAAGCTGAAGAAGCAGGGAAATTAAATATTATATTAAATAGACTTGCTAATAAAAAACCTAAATACATTAGAGATTTAGATTGGTTAATTAAAAGTAGAGACAATGATGCTTTTATAAGTATGTCAGATTTTAAAAAAAAAATACTAGGTGAAAAATCATCGGATATTAAATTTGATAAGGACTATGCTGTAACTCTAGAACTTTCATCTTGTCAATATTTTCCCTTCCTTATCGATATGGCTAAGGCAGCGATCAAAGATAAAAATTTAATGCCAGGAAGAATAATTCGTGTTAGAAAAATGGAAGAACAAGAAGAAGATGGTGATTTATTAGCAATAACCGCGGCTATGCAAATAATAGGAGCAACATATGTTGAAACTCTCGATACTAAGGGAACAGCCCCTGGTCCTGATGGTATGCCTGTGAATATCCATTTAGGAGGACCTAATACCATTACTGGATATTTTGGCGGAGTTGGTCAACCTAATGAATTTGCTTTAAAGTGGATTGATGAATTTCTTTATTATTATACTAATTATGGGATTAGGCAAGTTCTAAATGTTAATCCTGGAACTGTGTTACTTGGATACTTTATTCATAAACTAGGAATAAATAATGAGTTCAAGATTTCAGTATATATGGGAAATGACAATCCCTATTCATGTCTTTGGACTTTAATGACTGCTAAATTATTTGCTAGAGAAGATGGTTCAAGTCCACTAATAGGATTTAATCTTTCAAATTCAGTAAATAATGAAACCCTTGAATTATCTGCTTATATTAGAAAAGCGTTTGATTTTGAAGATGTTGTTAGATTAGAGCACCATATTGTTGAAACATGGAAAAGCATCGTAAGACAACCTTATGATCGAAGAAACGAATTAATTGAAGTTGCTAAAAAGGTTAAAAATATTAGTGCTAAACACGAAGGCGGTAATATTAATGTAGAAAAAACAAGGGAATATCCTACCGATATTCTGGATTATTTCAGAGATAAACAAGAAATAATTGATTCTGGAGAATGGGAATTTATGCGACAAGGTCTTCTTGATAGATATGATGCTATTAATACTACAGCAAAAGTACTTATTGAAAATGGTATTGATATTATTGCAGCACAAAATTTGCATAAATAAGATTTATTAAAAAGGAGTTAATGAACAATGTCTAAATTCGATTTTCGACCTTCTGGGATTATGCCTGCCATGGTAACTCCATTTAATAAGGATGAATCAATAAATGAAGAGAATATAAGAAATCTTGTAAATCATCTTATTGATCAAGGAGTATCAGGATTAGTTCCCGTTGGAACTACGGGAGAATTTGTAAATATGACCATTGAAGAACGCTTAAAGGTTATTAAAATTGTCGTAGATGAAACAAATGGTAGAGTCCCTGTTATCGCGGGAACTGGTGATACTGGAACTAAATTAGTAATTAGTAATACTAAAGCCGCATCTGATATTGGTGCTGATGCTGTTTTAATTGTTACTCCTTATTTTTTAAAACCAAAAGCGAAAGGACTATATGATCATTATTTTACTATCGCAGAAAAAACAGATATTCCCATTATTTTATATAATATTCCAATTTGTACAGGAGTAGAATTACCTTGGACGGTTGTTGAAGATCTTGTAGATATCGAAAATATTGTAGGCATTAAAGATTCAAGTGGAGATTATAAATATTTTTCAACTTTATTAGAAAAGGTTAGTGATAAGATTTCAGTTCTTATAGGCTGGGATGAAAACGTTTTGGGGGCTCTAGCAGGGGGTGCCGCAGGATGTATTCTAGGCTCAGCAAATGTAATTCCAAATATTTGGCTTGAAATTTATAATCACGTGAAAAATAATCATTTAGAAGAAGCACAAACCCTTCAAAAAAAAATACAGAAATTAGCTAGACTTTTAATTAATTCAGGTGCATTAGGAGTAAAATCTTGTTTAAATATGATGAAAGTGCCTGTAGGAAGAACTCGTCAGCCAATTATTTTAGGAGACACCCTTTCTTATGAAATTAAAGACGAATTACGAGTTGAACTTGAAAAATTAGGATTTATCGAAAAATCAGAAATTCAGTTTGAGTTTGGAGATAAACCATTAACAAGTCGCTTTTATGCCATTGGAATTACACCTCAAAAAATTTCTAATTTTGAATTGAAAGTGGGAGAATCGTTGGTTGGTAATAGAGCAGAATTGGCACACATAGACCTAC
>JBHLQA010000160.1:0-7331 GCA_048885285.1 Candidatus Odinarchaeota archaeon | reverse complement strand
TCCCTTGCTTCTTCATTTATTCGAAATCCTTGACACTCATCGCATTTCTTCTTGGACATATATTCTTTAGTAATTTTAGTTTTTCTATATGCACTCTTACCTTCTGTAATCGCACGTTTCATATGGGGGATTATCCCTTCAAATACTCTTTCTAATTCTCCTTGAAATGTTTTTGATTCCCACGAAAACTTAAACTTTTTACCTTTACTCCCATATATATATAAATCCTTAATTTCTTGTGGTAAATCCTTATAAGGAGTCTTAATGTCAAAATCAAAGAAATTTGGAAGTTGTTCAACGAATCTAATTTGATCAGCAAAACATCCTGATCCTGCTTTAGTAATCTTTAGTAAATTCCTATTATAATCTTGAACAATCATTTCTTCTGTAAAGTGCATCTCATATCCTCGACCTTTACATGCTAAACACATCCCAGAGGGTTCATTAAATGAGAAATGCTTAATTTGCTTACGCTCTACCACCATTCCACATAAATCACATTCCAAAGTTGATTGATTTACTGGCTTTTTACAGATTGGACAGATTAGGATACCTTCTGTAGCATATAGCATTCGGATAAGACCATATATCCCAGTTTTGGTACCAACTGTAGATCGTGGATTAAATGCTCTTGTAGTCCTCTGCTCAACCGCTACAGTTGGACTTAAACCTTCAATCATATCAAAAGGTTTTTCATCTTCAAACTTAGGAGGGAATCCAATGGACTGAAGATACCGATTCATCCCCTCATCAAATATTATATCGAATGCTAAGCTAGATTTTCCTGAGCCAGATACTCCTGTAATAAGGACCATTTTTCCCTTAGGAATATCTACATCTATATCCTTTAAATTATGTATTCTTGCTCCCCTTACTTTTATAACATCCATTATATAACTCCTATTTTCATTTTATTTTTTGTAATACATAAGTTGTACAATCAAAACCGCTTGGATTTTTTTTTACCATTTCTATTTCTCTTAAATGTCGTCTTATTTCTTCAATTTCATCAATTTTATTATATTTTTTACGCAAAATATCAATTTTTTTTTCTAAGGGAGCATAATATTCCTTCCACCAACACTTATCTGCCCAAGGTATTTGTTTTACTATTTTAAAACCGTATTTTGGATACTGCTTTATCTTCTTATCTACCCAATTATTAGCCTCTCCAGTTATCATAAAACCATTTACCTTTAGAATTCTAATACATTCAGTCATAACTTTCTTGAAATCAAGAAGATGTATTACTCCTTCCTCCCAGAGAATATCAAATGTCTCATCTGCGAATTGAGTATCATATGCAGATCGATTAAATATTTTTACTCTATTTTTAAGTCCTTGTTCCTTAATCTTTTGATTTAGTTTATCTAAAGCGTCTTGATCGACATCAATTCCGATTATTTCTCCATTGCTTAGCTCGGCTAGCTCTAAGGTGGGCATTCCTGTTCCACATCCAATATCAAGGATATGAGGTTTATCCATCTCAGGAATACTTTTAAATGCTTCTCTCGTATATTTAAGAAACACTGAACGAAGACCTTCAGCATCTAATTCATCCAATATTTCTTCAGACATTTATATTTACCTTTTCTTTTAAATTGCATTTTTTATAATTTCCCAAGCGTTTGTTTCTAAATCACACCATTCCTGAATTCCTTTATTTATCTCAGGAATACGTTGTCTCCATGAATTAGTTTCCTTCAGAGCACCTTTTAAAGCTATTTCAGCTTCTTCATCAATCTTTACTAATTTTTTTTGATAGTCTTTTTTACCTTTTTCGGTAATATCCCCACTCTTTAGATATAATTCTCTCAATTTTGCTATATTAGGTAAATCATCTGGTAGTATTTGATACTCTACTTCTCTCAATTTAATTATTATATTATCATAAACACTAGCAGCTTTTAGGAGACCGTCATTATTTAGGATTTCTCCCGCCTCTTTCAAGAAATCTCGATATAATATACGGAACATAGCACCTCCAGTACCACCAGTCTCCATATAAATAAACACACTGACTAAGCCATATAATAGACCATTATCACTAAAGTCAGCCCATGTAGGGAGCATTTCACGCCATTTTTGAAATCCTTTCAGACCCATATTACGTATAGGGGGATTAAACATAAAATTTGCATTTGCTTTAATTGATGTGGGAATGCTTTGTTTAATATCCTTCAATTTTTTTGGTAGTATTATTTCAACTAACTTGTTTTTCGCAGGAAATGGTCCATACTTGCTTGCTCTAGCAGTTTTAAGTTGAGAATATGTCATTATATGCGGATTAGCATATCTATCCGATATATATGCTTCATCTTTATCTTCATCTATCCCATATGTTACAAAAGTATGGGCTCCAAAGTGCCCTGAACCTTCATTTGGTATGGGTGTTCCCTCTGCAAAGAAGAAAGGTAAGTATGCAAAATCAACAAACGTTATAGTTGGCTGCTTTTTTTGTAATATATTTATTAAATTGTTGTGTGCAGTATTTACAGATGTAGTTTCGGTAATTTTCACACTTCCTCCCAAAAGAGGTAGCATCCTTTCAAAAATTTCAGTTTTTTTTACACTCATTCCTAACACCATTGGAAAGGGCATATTTTTCATATAAAAATAAAAAAAGCCCAATCCTGAACACAAACCTAAAATCATTGGTTCAGAAATGTCTATATTATAATATGCAAGCACTTTCCTTAAACTCGATAGCTGACAATTTGCACCAGCCATATGTTTAAAATCATCTATTACAATTCTTACCATTTTTATTGACATCTAATTTTTAATTTTTGATAATTTCTTGAAAGCTTGTTCTTCTTTTTTAGTAATATTTTGTGCTATATTATGCAGTTCACCAAAATCTAAATGATTTAAACAATTATCCTTGTATTGATCCACTGCATTTTTCAAAGTTTCTGCGAAAAAAGTCCAGTCTTGCGCTGATTCATTAATAATCGGAATGCATTCTTTAAGAATACCGAACTCATCAGAGTTCCATGCTCTTGGACCTTCTTTAAGCTCAGGATGAATAAGCAATTCTTCTAGGAAATCCTTATAGAGCTTGCGAAAGAACCCCCCTCCTGTGCCCCATGTTTCTATGTAGCCATAAGTAAGTTCAAACATTAAATGCGCTAAAGAGATTTCTTCACCTTTTGAATTTGTTATGTTTTTATTTAGTTTACCTTTCCAAGTAGGTATAGAATTTGCAAATTGCTTTAATCCTTGGATACCATTAATATTACTGGAAGGTCTTAACATATTTGCTACTACTTTTTGAATCGCTAGTTTTATTCCCGCTGCTAAAGGAGGGTGTTTCCCATCGGGACGAGGATTCATAGAAAACTGAGTATTGGTTGGATGTAAAAACTTAGGTCCATAAGTAGAACTCCTTGCTGTTTTTAAAATATCAATAGAGACTTCTTGAAATCCCTCAAATTCAGTATCTCCTATATAAGCAACTCCATTTTCCTCATTATATCCGCCTAAAGTCACAGCATGCCCTCCAAAATGAGCTATATCTAGTTCCCCATCAAACCCTTCATATGGCATATATGCAATATCCACTCTTAAAATAAGTGGTATATCTTGCTCAATCATTCTTTTTGATTCCTGCCATGCCTTATCTGCATTCGTGAAGGATTGCTTTCTGAGTATGATACCTAGCAATCTACAAGCAAGACTATTCGGTTCAATTGTACCTTGTTTCCCTCCCAAGAAAAAGGGTATCTCAGATTCAGGAATAAAAGATACTTGACTGGTTGTATCGAAAAATCCAAAACCCATAGTCCCATCTAACCCAAATGCCATCGGTTCAGACATTGGAAAACCATAATACTCAAAAAGATCCCTCATTGAGGAAGAGTCACAATGAGCACTTTCTCTATGAATGAAATTATTTATAATTTTTTTTATGATTAACTTCACCTTTTCCCTCCTTTATTTCTTCTAAAACCAAATCTAAAAATTCAACATCCGTTTCTAAAATCTTTATTGGATGTATAAAAAGACCTCTAACATTTAATGGCATCTGAGAATTTTCCTTTAGCATCTGTTCTAATGCTTTTTTATTTTCCTTAATTTTTTCCAAAGAAGAAGATATCGCTTCAAATAGTTCCTTTTGAGTTAATAAAGGAAGCATTGAAAAGGCAACATAATAATCTTCATCATTTTTTCCTACAAAATTTTTAATGGTATGAAAAACCTTTTCCTTCAACATTTCTGAACCTTTTTCTGTTATATTATACACTTTTAAAATTCTACTATCGACTTCTTCTATCCATTTATTTGTTAATCCCTTTTTTTCTAATCTTTTAATTACTCGATAAATCGAAGATCTACCAATATTAGTCCAATCTCTCATTCCACGTTCTTCGATTCTTTTGTTAATATTGTATGCATGACTAGATTGTTCAGCTATCAATCCTAGAACAATGAATTCAGCATGATTTAACGATCTATTCGAAGTATTATTTTTTTGTTTTGACATTTTTTTAATGATATATAATAAAATATAGTAGTCTCATATGAGACCATCCCATATGAGAATATAAGTTCATTTCATATTTAAATATATCTATCTTTATAAAATTCATTTTGAGAAATCAAGTACTTTTATTTAAAGATCTTAAATGATTTATTGCGACAGCATTATAAAAAATAGCAATATTGAGGTGAACTTCAATCCCATCCCTCCATTTTCTATATAAAAATGAATCTTTTAGCCTGTCTATCTCTTAAATTTTAATAGTTGAATACCATTTCCAATCAGGAATGATAATATTCTGAAATACACCACATCTATATGGTTTTCCAATAAAAGAGAATATTTTCTAATGAATGTGATAGACAACTTACTGTATAATTAGGATATTTAAAAAGAACATAGAAAACTGTATTTTTTAAAAAATGAATCCTCACATGCCAAAACTACAAAATATTGGTTCTAACTAACATTTATATATCTTATTCAATTTAGTACTGTAATATTTTATATTTGTAGATGAAATGAAGAATTTATGATGGAAATACCTTGTAGTTTTTTAGGTATCTTAGGGATCGTTTTAATATCTCTCGCAGTGTTAATATATCTCAAACAATCAGAATTATTGGTGAAAAAAAGAGCTGGGATTGTTAAAACATTAATTGAGCTATCAGAATTATATTATCTTCAAGAATTGAACAAAATAGTAGCATACCAAAATATCATTTCAATATCAGGTGAATAAGGTACCAGAGAGACTACTCTTGTACTAGTTTATTCTGACTATGCTCTTATTATTGAAGTATGGATTATTTTTCCTTATAAAAATAAAATATTTTTTGTTTGTGCAGAAAATCTTGAATTGATTAGAGAAATCATTGATGCAATCGATAATGTAGAGGAAATTTCAAAAAATTAGTAATTTTGCCAATTCCTCATTCTTTCTCCTTCTAACTATTTTAAATAATTAGAAAATATCGAAGTAGCTTTTTTATATATAGGGATTATATCTAAATATTTATCAATATAATTCAGAACTTGAGTGTATCCTCGGAGTTTTTCTAAACTTTTTTTATTATTTGTCAATTCCGATTTAATTTGTTGAAATTTATCTTCCCATTTCAGCATTTCTTCAAGAGAAATAATGCCGGAGGTAAAAAACGCTTCCTTAATAGATAACATAGAATAAATTGTTTGACGTTTAATCTCTTCAGGGATAATATCTTGATGGAGATCTTTATCAACTTTCTTTATTAACCCACTTTTTATAAGTGCATTAACAACCTGTGATACCTTCCCTAATGAAAGTCCTGTCAGTTCTCGTATCCTTTCTTGAGTTAAAACTTTTCTTGTAAGGAAGAGAGTATAAATCATTAGTGTAAATTCTGACAATGTAGAATAAGCAGATTCATACATAAAAAACTCAAGAAGATCATCTTCAATTTGCTTTATTTCAGGATCAAATTTTGTATGAATAAGATTAAAATCTTCCAAAGAAAGCGTTTTTATATACTCTTCGGATAAGTTTAAATTAACTTTTGCCTTTGGATTTTTTAAAGTCTCTAAAATTTTTTGATAACATTCAAACACATCTAAAATATGCTTTAATCTTTCTAATATAAGGGTATAGCCCTTCATACCCTCTAAATTGTCATTGTTTAATTTTTTAATTTTCCGCTTTAAGAACACAATTTCATTTTCCGTAGAGCCCAATACAAAATCTATAGACATCTGGGAAGGAGGAGCAATATAATATTCATATTCTCTGGAATTTTTAATTTTTTCTTTTCTGACGTAATCGATTTTAATAAGAGCAACTAAACTAGTAGAGATTGTAGATTTCGAATATTTTGTTAAATACTTTAATTGAATTTGAGTTAGTCTTTGATATAATGATAAATAAGCCATGATATTTGCCATAGTCTCAGAAAGTGAGGAAAAACGAGCAATTTCAAGCTGATACTCAAGAATTACTTTTTCAAAATCTCTAATTTTTCCTTCAAAAAGAAAAGATCGATTATTCATTACCATTAATAATATAATAAGAGATAATGATATTTATTTTTTTAGTTCGAATTTAATGAAAACATTTATATATCATTATCAATTCATATTTATTAAGGGTTTTTCTAAATTCGATCTTTATGAAAATTAAATATGATGAATAATTAATGGAAATTATAGAATGGATCTTTACTATCTTATCTTTTTTTGCTTTCTATTTTTTTGTAAGTAAAAAGGCAAGTAAACCAAGTTTCAGAATAATAGGATGGATAGTATCAATTATCATCAATTTTTTAATAGCAATTTTTACATTTTCGATTGGAGTTATAAGTCTTGGAGTAATAAACACGTTTTATGTGGTACTGAATGGTTATGGAATATTTAACTGTTATTATGAATTAAAAAACAACAAAAACACTAAAGACAAAATTATTATTGATACTGCTGAAATTACTTCAAAAAATTAAACTTTACTCATGAATTAACTTATGTGAATATTCCAAAAAAATTAAGGAACATTTTAACAGGTTGATTCTAAGCTTTAGACTATAATTAGGAACTTTATAATATAAGTCATATTTTATAAATATAAATAAGAAGAATAACAAGTGAATTATTCATGGATATGAAAGAAATATTAGAAGTTTGTAAATTAACTAAGGAAGAAATGGGGGAATTTCTACGTATAACCCAAAATATAGACCATAAAGAGGATCATGCTCGAGCTTATAGAGCTATGATGAATCAAACGAGAAGAGAATTGTTAAAATTTATTGGGATTAATATAATGACTCAGGAACAAATAAATAAAGAATTTGATATCGAGGAAGAACAAATCAAATATCAT
>JBHLQA010000159.1:0-7392 GCA_048885285.1 Candidatus Odinarchaeota archaeon | reverse complement strand
AATGATTATTTATAATATTTTAGAAAAGATAAAAAATTCTTAATAAGAAAATGAATTGACTTTTAAATTCGGTTGCGTTTGTACTAAAAATGCCATTCCATATTCAAGAACACTAGAAAATCAAGTTCTACCGAATACTAAAAGGGTAATAAATAAAGTATTACAAATCTTAAAAAATTAAAAAAAAAAAATAGAGTTAATCCATCTCAATATCCATTTTTTTACGTTCTTCTAATAAATCGTCTACTACAGAAGGGTCTGCTAAAGTTGTTACATTTCCAATTTCAGTACCAGCAGCAATTGCTTTTAAGATTCTACGCATAATCTTACCACTTCTGGTCTTAGGCAAAGCATCAGCAAATTGAATAACATCAGGTTGAAAGACAGGTCCAATCTCTTGCCTTACATGCATTCGTATCTCTTTTGAAAGTTTTGCTGATTTTTCAACTCCTTGCATAAGGGTTACGTAGGCCCAGATTGCTTGACCTTTAATTTTATGAGGAAAAGGGGCAACAGCAGCTTCAGCAACCTTTGGATGACTAACGAGAGCAGATTCTACTTCCATTGTTCCAATTCTGTGTCCTGATACCTTTATAACATCATCCAATCGTCCAAGAATCCAATAATATCCGTCTTCATCGCGCCTTGCACCATCTCCAGTATAATAATAACCAGGATATTTTTCAAGATAAGTTGATTTGAATCTTTCAGTATCTCCCCAAACATCTCTTAGCATCCCAGGCCAAGGATTTGCTATGGCAAAATAGCCCCCCTCATGAGGTTCAGTAACCTCTTCCCCTTCCAAATCGAAAATAACTGGTTTAATACCTAAGAATGGTAGACAGCATGATCCTGGTTTTGTTGGGGTTGCTGTAGCAATTGGAGTCATGATGAAACCACCAGTTTCTGTTTGCCAGTAAGTATCAACAATGGGACAACGTTCTTTACCTACTATACGATGATACCAAGTCCATGCTTCTGGATTAATAGGTTCACCAACAGTACCTAAAACTTTTAAAGAACTAAGGTCATGTTTTTTGACTGGTTCATCACCATATCTCATTAAAGCACGAATCGCTGTAGGAGCTGTATAAAAATGGGTCACTTTTTGACGTTCAACAATATCCCAAAAACGATCTACATCTGGATAAGTTGGAACTCCCTCGAACATAAGTGTCGTAGCACCATTAGCTAACGGTCCATATGTAATATAAGAATGACCGGTAATCCATCCAATATCAGCAGTACAATACCAAATATCTTCTTCATGATAATTAAACACGACCTTATGAGTAAATGATGTGTAGAGAATATATCCTGCTGTTGTATGCTTCACTCCTTTAGGTTTTCCAGTTGTTCCACTTGTATATAAAATAAACAATGTATCTTCAGAATCCATGACTTCAGGTTCGCAATCTTCACTCATACCATCAATGAAATCATGATACCAAACATCTTTATCTGTATGTGGAATATCTCTTCCAGATCGTTTTACAACTATAACATGTTCAATGGTGGGAACCTGATCAATTATCTGGACAACATCCTCCATTTTTGGGTAAAACTTGCCAGCTCTTAATGTTTCATCACTTGTGAATAATAGTCGAGAGTTTGAATCATCAATTCTATCTTTAACTGCTTCTTTAGAAAATCCACCAAATACAATTGAATGAATAACACCGATTCGAGCACATGCCAACATAATAATTGCTAATTCAGGAATCATAGGAAGCCAAATGGTAACTCTATCCCCTTTATTTAATCCAGCTTTTTTCATAGCATTAGCAGTTTTACTGACTTCAACCAATAATTCTTTATAAGTATATGATTTAGCTTGTCCAGGTTCATCAGCCTCCCAAATAAGAGCTGTTTTGTCTCCTTTTCCATTTTTTACATGTCTATCAAGACAATTATAAGCAACATTAAGTTTACCACCACTAAACCACTTACCAGGAAATAAATCGGTTTTTTCCCAAACTTTTTCATATGGAGTAAACCAATCAAGAGAATTAGCTTGTTCTCCCCAAAAACCTTCTAAATCTTCGATTGATCTTTTGTAAAGATTTTTATATTCTTCAAAAGACATTCCAGTCTTCGTAAAATTCTCGTTTAGTTTTACTGGGTCGAATATTCTATTCTCAGTTAGAATGCTTTCCATTTTCTTATCTTCATTTGACAAATTTCTTCACTTAAATAAATTTTTTTTTATTTTAATTGTTAAAATATCTAATTTTAATAAATTCTTCAATTATTTTAAGGATTTTTTTTTTTTGACGTATCACATTTAAATTTTTCTAATGTAAATGAATAGAATTTAATCAATTGGGAAATATATATAATTCCATTTAAACATTTTACTTATGATTTAATTATAATTATAGAAAATTTTCTTCGATTAATTGATAATAGATGTATATTGATTTGTTTTTTGTATAGTAAATAGAACTATTTGGTCTTAACTGATCATCAAATTAAAATAAAGTCAGTAATTCTACTAAAAATTATATATTTATAATTTCAAAAACATTATATTGTTGGGAAATAATTAAAAAAAAGATTAGATATTGCACTTATAATTAAAAAACTTTATTTTGATAAAATACTATGATGAATTTTGAAGTGATAGTAGAAGAGTGGAGAAAAAAATGGAAAGATAAGGAAATTACAGCGGAGGAAGCAATAAAGAAAATTATTCCAGGAAATAGAGTATTTATTGATTCTGGTTGCTCAGAACCTCAATTACTAACATCAGAATTGATTAAACAGTCAGAAAAATTAATTGATACCGAGATTCTTCACTTTCTAACAATAGGCCCAGAGAAATATTTTAAGGATAAAGCTGAAGATCTTTTTAGGCATAATGCTTTTTTTATTGGTAAAACTCTTCGTGAGGAAATTAATAAAGGTCAAGCGGATTATACTCCAATTTTCACTAGTGAAATTCCATCTCTCTTTTTAACTGGAAAAAAACATGTCGATGTAGCATTAATACAAGTTTCACCCCCCGATCCTTATGGTTTCTGTTCTCTAGGCATAAATATAGATATAGCAAAACCAATTGCGCAATCATCTTATATTACTATTGCTGAAATTAACCCTCAAATGCCCAGAACTTTAGGGAATAGTTTTATACATATGAAAGAAATTGATTTTTTTGTTTATAATGATACACCCCTACTAGAATTTCAATTTGATAAACCAGATGCAATTGCAGAAAGAATCGGAAGAAATGTTGCTAATTTAGTAGAAAATAAATCAACAATTCATATTGGGTTTGGTGATTTACCAAATACAGTTTTAAAATTTTTATCAGATAAAAAGGATCTTGGAATGCATTCTTATTATATTACGGATAATATAATACCTCTCATCGAAAATGGTATTTTAACTTGTAGAAAAAAAAATTTTCATCCAGAAAAAATTATTACCAGTTTTGCTTTAGGAACTAATAAGTTATATAAATTTGTTGATAATAATCCCTATATAGAATTTTATCCATCTGATTATGTATGCAATCCTGTTTTAATTGGAAGGAATAAAAAGATGATATCTATTAATTCTGCTAGGCAAATAGATTTAACAGGACAAGTAAACGCAGCAACTGAAGGTTATAGTTTTTATTCAGGATTAGGAGAAACTATTGATTTTATGAGAGGAGCAGCCTTTTCTAAAGGAGGAAAACCTATAATTATAATACCCTCAACATCTCGAGATGGTAAAAAATCACGTATAGTTCCTCACTTAGATGAAGGGGCAGGAATATTGTTATCTCGTGGAGATGTTCATTATGTTGTAACTGAATGGGGTGTTGCATGTATTCATGGAAAAACAATTCGTGAAAGAGTTCTTGAATTAATTTGTATCGCTCATCCAAAATTCCGACAATCACTATTAGACGAAGCTAAAAAATTAAATTATATATTCTCCGATCAAATGCTACCAAGTGATGAGGATGGTCGAATTTGCTTATATCCTTTTGAATACGAAACTATTTTTACTACAAGAGATAATGAAAAAGTAAAAATTCGCCCTGTAAAAACTACTGATGAACAAGCACTTAAAGAATTATATTACTCTTTAAATGAAAGAGATAGATATTTACGATTCTTTGAACTTAGAAAAGAATTTACACACTCAAAAACTCAAAGTGAAGTAAACATTGATTATGATAATGTCTTCTCATTAGGAGCATTCATAGGAGAAATTGATAAAGAAGAAATGATTGGAAGTGCGACATACTATTTAAATCCTAAAACAAACATGGCAGAATATAGTTTCGTAGTCAGGGAAGATTATAGAAAGAAAGGATTAGGGACCTTTCTTTACCAACACATAATTATTATTGCTAAAGAAAAAGGGATTAAAGGATTTTATGGGAATATACATATCCAAAACAAGGGTACAATTCGAATCATCCATAAGGGAGGATACACTAAAATAACTCCCCCAGAAAAGGGAGAAAGAGAGCTTTTTTATCGCGTATTTTTTGATAAAGAAAATTCAATCAATTAGAATTTCGAAATGTATATTTCTTTTCCTAAATTATTTATCTTGTTTATTAATGAAGTATAAATATACTGATTTTCACGTCCATACAAAAGGTTGGAGTGATGATATTGGCGATGATGGTCCTACATTTGAAGATTACATTCTAGTCGCTGAAGAGCATCAAATAAATGTCTGTTTTCTTAATCATTATGAGCTTTATTACATAGAAATTAATAAGAATAATCCATTTCACAATGGGAGTATTGATGATTATCTTGAAGAAATTGATAAATTAAAGGAAACATATGATTTTATTCTAAGTGGATTAGAAGTGGATTATTATGAGGATAGAGAAATTCAATTAATGGAATTTATGGATGATTATGAAAAAGAATTGGATTTTATTGGAGGTGCTGTTCATGAGTGGATTAGAGGATATCCGATTACAGAGAAAAAGAGGTTATCAAGTCTACTAGAAAAGATTCCAATGAAAAAAATCATTGATGACTATTTTGAAGTCAGTAGAAAAATGATTAATTCAAAAATTTTTAAGAATATATGTCATATAGACACAATTTTCCGATATATAAATAATAATGAATTTAAACCCGAAGATGATTGCGATGTCTCTGATAACCGTGTAATAGATTTAGGGCGATTATGTATAAGAAATAATATCAAAATAGAGGTAAATATATCAGGATTAAGATTTCCCATAAAACGCCCCTTACCTTCTCTGTATGTTGTAAAAAAGTTAAAGAATGAGGGTGCTAGTTTTTTTATAGGATCCGATTCGCATTCTTTACAAGATTTTGAAAATAAGATCCCAAAACTGTTAGAGATGTATTCATATTTAGATAGTATTTAAAATGGAAGCCTTTTTTTAGATTGTAATGAAAATATCAAATATTTTAAATAAAATTGACCAGTGGGATCAGAAAATAATTTTGAAATACAATGGAATTGGTGGTAAACCAATGACCTATATTTTAAAATTTTTTTCTTTTTTTGGAAGAGAAACTATTTGGTTAGGCTTAATTGCTTTTTATTTATTAATCTGGTATGATCCATATATATTATCTTACATTTCTGCAACATTTTTTATGGGTGCAGTATTAATATCGGTAATTAAACAAGTTATAAAGAGAAATAGACCATTTGAGAATCTAAAAGAAGGTAAAATTATTGCTTTCGAACGAAAACCGACTTCAAAGAGTTTTCCTTCTTGGCATGCTTATAATATCGTAGCTCATGGATTATTGATTGGAATATTATTTTTAAATTCACTACTTATAACAATATTTATTATAATTTTTGCTATTATTGTATCATTTTCAAGAATTCAGCTTGGTGTTCACTACCCTATTGATGTTATTTTTGGAGGTATATTTGGAATCATAGGTTTTTTTCTTGCTGGTTATTTGATAGGTCCTTTGATATTTCAGTTATTTGCTTATCTAGAGACATTCTCGGGTAAAGAAATTTATTATAAGCAGATTAATCCATTATTAATTGACAATTTAGGATATATATTACTCTCTATAAGTGTATTTTATATAATTTTTTTGCTTGCAATTAAAAAGCTATTAATAAGTATTTTAAGAAAGAATAAAAAATGAAAGATTAAAGATTTAGACTTTTTCTCTTACTAAATAAATCTTTCAATTCATTTAGGACTCGCAATCGAGTATTTTCTTGAGGTCTAACACCAGTTTGATTTGGATTTGCGATTTCAATAGGAATTCCACTTTGGGCGACTTGAAATGCTCCTGATTCTATAGCTCTAAGACGACTATCAAGATCATTGAGTTGTGATGAAATACTTTCAGATAATCTGATAACCGCATTTAAGGTCTCTTCAAGTGTTTTTCCTAAGCCCTCAACTTTTCTTACTGTAGGATCTGATAGTGAATGATTTGCACTCATAAGATTTTTAATATACTTAGCAAACTGAGGCTCTCGAGAAATTAATGAGTATATAGAAGTTAAATAGGTTTCAATTTTAAAATCATATTTTTTGTTTTTGAATAATTCATTTAGATTATCTTTTAATAGTTCAATATTTAAGAGAATTTTTGGGTCATTTTTTATGTCAGGGTCATATTTATGAATAAAAATTATGATATATGGATTTTCCTCTAATAAAATAAGTTCATCAATAATTTTTTCAAAATATTCAAGAGATTCTTCAAATCTTTCTGGATCTTGAACATCAAATACATAAATCAATAAATCAAGTTGTAGAAAATATTGTTCTGGATTTTCCAAATATCTTTCTCTGTATTCTTTTTGACCCCCCAGATCCCATATATAGAGCGAGAGATTAGAAGTACCAAATTTCATACGAACGACCCCTTTAGTAGGGTGAGTAGCAATCATATCATTTATTCCTAAACGTCCTCCAAATTTTGATAAAGTGGCTGTTTTACCTGCATTATCAAGACCTGCCACAAGCACTTTTTGGGCTTCCGTGTCAATTCCATCTTTATCATCTTTAACACTTGCAATAAGCGAGCTAATTGTAGCTGTTTTTTTTAATTTCTCCTCTAATGTTGGATATTTTGCTTTAAGTTCCTCGATTTTCATCTCTAAATTAGCTGTTAATTCAATGGAATCGTCAGTTTCTTCAATTTCAGTTAGCACCTCAAATGGATTTTCTTTATCTAATTTGGAAGCATCTAGAATTGAAGTAACTTCTAACAATTGTTTAATTATAGTTGCCTCTTCTTTATCAATAAATTTATAGGAGTTAATATTTAATTTTAGGACATCATCAATCTTTTGTAATTTATCTATTTTTGCTGATTTTAAGTCTAAAAATTTTGAAATAACTTTTATAAAACTAGAAATGTCTGAAGACATAGAATCATCGATTATTCTTTAATACTAATATAGTGAGATAGT
>JBHLQA010000158.1:0-7427 GCA_048885285.1 Candidatus Odinarchaeota archaeon | reverse complement strand
CAATTAATTTCACCTCATCCAAGGCAACGGGTGCATTCAGAATTATATAAGATCGAATGGCTAATGGAAGCAATTCCACACAGAATGTGGATAAACCCAGTTGACGCTGAACTTCGAGGTGTTAGAAATGGTGATATGTGTTTAGTCTTTAATGATAGAGGAACTGTAGCAATTGAAGCTTTTGTAACGAAACGAATTATACCTGGAGTAGTATGCATTTATGAAGGTGCATGGTATAACCCAGACGAGAACGGGATTGATAGGGGTGGATGTCCAAATACCCTAACTAAGGATGTCATGGCTGAGGGAGGCGCCGCTGCATTAAAAACCTGTTTAGTTCAAGTTAAATTAGAAAAGGGAGATGAGTAAGGATGCAAGTAGGATTTTATTTTGACCAAACAAGATGTACGGGGTGTAATGCATGCAGAATAGCTTGTAAGGATTGGCATGATCAGCCTTCAGGTCCAGCATCATGGATGAGAATTAATTACCATGAAGAAGGTCCCTTTCCTAATATCTTAGCTAGTTATCTTATCTCAAATTGTTATCATTGCGAAGAACCAGTATGTTCATACATTTGTCCTAATGAAGCAATTACTAAACGCGAGAAAGATGGTATTGTGATAGTTGATAAAGAAAAATGCCGCGAGGAACATTCTTGCGGTATAATATCAAAAGAAACTATGGGCCCTAATTATCTTTACAGTGAATCTGAAGCACCCTGTCAAATAGCTTGTCCTGTTCACCTTCATATCCCTGCGTATACTGCATTAATCGCAAAAGGAAGATTTAAAGAATCACTAGCTTTAATTAGGCGTAGGATGCCGCTACCTTCCGTTTGCGGTCGTGTATGCTTGCATCCGTGTGAAGAAGTCTGTAGTCGAAAAGAAGTAGATCAAGCTATCGCTATTGAAGCTCTTAAAGGTTTTGTGGCTGATAATGTTCCTGTCGAACTTCCAAAACGTCTTCCACAAACACAATCAGATAAGGTAGCTATTATTGGCTCTGGTCCTGCTGGTTTAGGTGCAGCTTATGATTTAATAAGATTAGGTTATGGTGTTACCATTTTTGAAGCATTTTCCAAGATTGGAGGGATGCTGACATTGGGGATCCCAGAACACCGTTTACCTCGTGATATTCTCAATCGTGATATTGATTACATTAAGGCTCTTGGTGTTGAAATTAATATTAATAGCCCTGTTGATTTAAACTCAGGATTAGATGATCTTTTGAACCAAGGTTATGGGGCTGTACTAATAGCAATTGGTGCTCATAAAGGAAAGAGACTGGATATTCCTGGTGCAGATTTGGAAGATACTTTAGTAGGAACTTCATTCATGCGAGATGTCAATCTTGGCAAAGAAGTAAAATTGGGTAATAAAGTTCTTGTAATCGGAGGTGGGAATGTTGCTATGGATTGTGCTCGTACTGCTCGTCGACTTGGTGTTTCTGAAGTAGGTGTTTCGTGCCTTGAATGTTGTAATGATATGCCAGCAGATATTTCCGAAGTTGAACAAGCTCGTGAGGAAGGAATTGAGATCTATGATTCACGTACTTTTATAAGAATTTTAAGTAATAATGGAAGAGTAACTGGAGTAAGTTGTCTTGAAATTACAGGATGCACCTTTAATGAAAATGGAAAAGCACATTTTGATGTTGTTAGTGAAGAGGAACATACACTTGAAGCGGATACCATTATTTTCGCAATTGGCCAAACTCCTGATATTGAGAACAATGAGAAGATAAGCCTTAGTAAAATGGGAACAATCAAAGCAGATTCAGAAACTATGATGCTAGATAATAAGGGAATTTTTGTAGCTGGAGACTGTTTTAGTGGTATAGCAAGTATAATAGATGCAATTGCTAGTGGACAAAAAGCAGCTTCTATAATAAATCGTTTTCTTCAAGGTGATGTGCTGCGAGTCAAACCTCAACCAATTATCAAGGCAGATGATATAAAAGTAGATATCCCTTCCGAAACTCAAAAACAGGAACGCCAACCAATACCTTTACTATCCTTATCCGAAAGAGTTTCTAATTTTAAAGAAGTTACTTTAGGTTATACAGAAGAAGCTGCGATTGCTGAAGCTAAAAGATGCCTCAATTGCGCCGGACATCTATGTAAAGATGCTTGTCCATATTCTGCACCTCAATTTGTTGAGAAAGAGAAAGCTAGAATGCAAAAATGCAATTATTGTGTTGATCGATTTGATAATGGAAAATTACCAATATGTGTTGAGGCTTGTTATGCACGAGCTCTTGATGCAGGTACTTTAGAAGAATTAAAAGCGAAATATGGAGATGTCAAAATAGCTCATGGATTTGAATATTCTGACGGAATAAAACCTGCAATAATATTCAAGACAAAAAAGAAATAATCATATATAGGATAATTTTATGAATAAATAAAGAATTATAAAAACTTTCAACGCTTTTTGTTTATAAAATTATTTTTCCCGTTTTTTTTTATCAGTTAATGTAAATTAATAAATATCCAATATTTTATTGAATCATTTTATATTCATTCATTATTTTGATTCAATAATTTTGCGTATTTTTTCTAATCTTTTATCTCTTGATATTTTATCATTTATAGGATTATGATCTCCAAATAATTCTTTATGATATACAGGTCTATATATTCGATTAAAGATTCCTGAGATCAATTTTTACTTCTCCTTAAAAAGTTCTATGACTTCAATGTGATTTTCTTATTCTTCTTCAAAAAAATAGTAAAAGAATAAATTAGAAAACTTTATCCTATAATTTAAAATATTAATTTAATATAAAAAAGAAAAAAGAGAATAGTGATAAAAATTGGGTGTTTCTGCAAAAATCTCTAAAATAAAAGCTCTTATATGTGCTATAATAGCAGGTTTAATTTTGATTTACTCAGAAATAAGCATGAGGGTTGGATTGGGATTAAAAATCATTGAATTCCTACAGGAATATTTTCCAGATCTAAGTGCAACAAATCAGGCAACTATGGAAGATATATTAACTGTTTTGATTACCATATCAAATTATTTAGGAATGGTGATAATCATTGTAGGAATATTAATATTTCTTGGAAAAGGAAAAATAGCTAAGTATCTATTTATTATCACAATTGGAGCAGGAATTTTTGGATTTGCAATTCCACTTTTTTCTGCCCTGATACTCGGAGATCAAGCAATAGATGTTGTGATAAACAGTATTGGGACTAAATATTTAGTTGTTATATGCTTATCCATAATGACAAAACTATATGGTGACCTAGCAAATAGTTAATATACATTCTATAAGTTGTACATTTCATTTCTAAATTAGTTCTTACTTTTTTTCAATATTTTTTATCTTAACTCAACAATGCTAAGAGTCAGGAATCAATTTCATATCCTCGTTCTTTATTAAGTAGAATTATCGTTTTTGATTTTAAAGTGCCAGAAGTCACAATCGATAAGTCCATTTATGCTATCATACTTGGTCAACTTCAATTTTAATTGGTTATTGAATAAAATTATTAATTATAAAGCTTATTTTTATTTTGATTCAAGAATTTTGCGAATTTTGTCTAATCTTTCATTTCTCGACAGTCTATTATTTATAGGGTTATGATCTCCATATAATTCTTTATGATAAACTGGTCTGTTAGTTCTATAGAAAATACCGATTGTAAATTTATGTTTTTCTTTAGCAATTTTGATGGCATCAAAATAAGTTTCTGGTTCTGTTTCAAGATACTTTATATGGTCTCTATATTCCTCCCAATTATGATATGGAATAGCAGGTTGTAAGACTTCTATGAAGGCGAAACCTTTATGTTCAACTCCTTGTACTATGAGTTCAGTAAGATGTTTTATGTCTCCAGCAAATCCTCGCGCAACAAAAGTAGCACCAGCCTCAATCATTAGAGAGATTGGATTAAATGGTTCCTCGTAGCTTCCTCTAGGGGTAGAGGGTCCTTTCCAGCCCTTTTCAGTTAAAGGAGAAAATTGACCAGTTGTGAGAGCATAAACACTATTATTATGTAAAATAAATATTATATCTTGGTTTCTTTTTGCTGCGAACATTGTGTGAGCTAAACCTTCTGCTAATCCATTTGCATCTCCAGAAAAGTTAATCACTTTTAAATCAGGATTCGCTATTTTAATTCCCTCTGAATTTGAGCAATTACGTCCGTGAAGTCCATAAATCCCGCTTAAATTAAGATAATCAAAAATTTTTGCATGGCATCCAATTCCCGCTGTCATAATCATATTCTCTCGTTTAATACCTTTTTGTTCTAGTATAGGAATTGCATTTCTAATTGCAGTAAAAATCCCGAAATTACCACATCCAGGACACCACGTAATTTCAGCATAGGTCTTAAGATCTTCCATATTATTCAAGCACCTCCTTTATTTTATTCGATAATTCAATAGGATCAAATGGACGACCATCATATTGTTTTATTGTATTTCTTATCTTTAGTCCTGCTTTTTCATTTAGAAGCTTAGTAAATTGCCCAGTAGAACTTTGTTCAATAACAATATTATCTTGATCTTTAAATTCTTCTAATTCCCAAATAGGTAAAGGACTCAAATATATGGGAGCAATAGTTGTAGGATTCATTTTTCCATATCTAAGAGCCTCTAAAACACTCATATAAGTAGAGCCATAAGTGAAGATGTTAGTAGGATTTTCACCCCGAATTTTTTTAACAGTATTTTGCCCCTTTAGATATTCTATAAGTGAATTTAACTTTTTATTTCTTTTATCATGCATAAATGAAATCATCTTTGCATTTTCTGTAGTAATTCCTAATTCATCATGCTCATAACTGTTCCATTTTATTATCTTTTTTAATGGGGGAAATAACATGGGGGAAATTCCATCATCAGTATCCAAATATCGTTTATATTCACCTTCCTTATATATTTTTGGCTCTGCCCATCTAGATTTTTCTAATTCAATTTCCACTGTCATGCTACTTTCTGAAAGGTGTTTTTCAGTCAGTAATATTCCTGGTGTCTGAAATTTCCATACAAGATCTAACATTTCAGTAGTAAGATAATAGGCCTCTCTAATTGTTGTTGGAGAAGCAACTATTCTTAGAAAATCTCCATGACCCGCTGTTAAAGCGAAAGCTAGATCTGCCTGTTCTGTATAAGTAGGCACTCCTGTCGCAGGGCCTGGTCGCTGAGAAAAAATAATTAATATTGGTGCCTCTATCATACCTGCTAAAGAGAACCCTTCTGTCATAAGAGCAAAACCACCTCCACTAGTACCCACCATAGCTCTTGCCCCTGTAAAGGATGAACCAATTGCCATATTAATGACTGCTATTTCACTTTCAGCATGAACTACGGCTAATCCGAAATTTTCTGCTTCCCTAGCCAGAGTGTGTAAGATTGTTGATGCTGGAGTCATAGGATAACCATAATATACATCCAATCCTCCAGCTACAGCACCTAAACTAATTGCTTCATTTCCTGTAAGAATTACTCTCTTTTTATCTCCTTTATCTAAGTTAAATTTCTTTCCACAATCAGGATAAACAATGTTATAAATTGTATTTGCAAAACTAATATTATCTTCAATTCCACTTGAATATTCCTGTTTAATAATTTGCTTCATCTCTTCTTTTTCGAATCCAATTGTTGCTGCTAAAATTGCTATAGCTCCGACTCCAAACATTAATTTTTTCATTGGATACTTTTCAGCTTCTGAGGATAATGGAATTCCAATTCCACTATCGAGTTTTTGTTCATCAGAATTATATATCATAATCCCATTTTCTGCAATATTATTTGCGTGTATTTCAATGCTTCTTCTATCAAAATTTACAGCTAAATTGGCTTTCATATAATGACTACTAATCCATCTAGGTCTCGTACTTATAACAGAAAAGTTATGTCCGCCTCTTATTAAACTCATATAATCATCCATTTGAAATACATGCCGACCTAAGTCGGAAAACATATGTGCTGCAACAGAACCCGCTTTCTTTACACCCTCACCAGCTTTTCCTCCAACTAAAAACGTAAAAACTTCTGAATCCATTTAAATCTTAATCTCAAATTATTTAATTTTAGACTTATAACTAATTAAATATATTCTTGATTTGGCTATAAATTATTTAAATATATGGTTTATAATCTCTTAATTCTAGAATTCTATAACTTTTATGAAATCAAATGAAAAATTTTTTCCAATTTAAATTATCATTTTCTTTACTCTATTCTCTTTTTTAATTCTTTATATTTTATTATATTTCTTAAAAGTAATGGAGGACTAGCAATTACAAATGGAAATATAAGTAAAGAAAGTAAAAAAGGTATGTTAATTAAGGAAGACGGAAAAAAAATAAGATTTAAAGCCCAAAGAAGATAACATCCCTCAAAAAATATAAATAACCAAAATAGAATTAATAGTAATTGATAATACGACCCTCTAATTAGAGAATCATTTGTAATTCTTTTTCCACATTTAGGACAGAGTTCTTTTCTAACAATTGTCCTTTCAGTGCCACAATCTGGACAGGAATACAAGTCTTTTCTAATAAAAAAGAACGTTCCAATTAACATAACAAAAATTATTATTGAAGAAATAATTGTAGTGTAAGAGATAATGAATACCTCATAAGTATATAAAAGTCTGATATCCCCTATGCCAAAATAGCCATCCCATTCTGGATTATTTTCTGTAATATTAATACAAAAACTAATCTCACTTAGCTTTTTCTCTTTAAAAATTTTTGTTAAATTAATAGTTTTTTCGAGATCATAATAATCTACCCAAGCAGGTTGGTAAATTTCAGAGATGTTGAAAATTTCGATTATATCTTCATGCTTGGGTTTATTATTCCAAGTTATCTCGGAATAAATCCAATTTGATTCAACCAAAATTAAAGTTAATTCAACATCTTCTACTTCAGGACTAGGAAACCAACGAAAATTATAATTATTAACAACAAGGTAAAGTGCATCTGTTTCTTTTGGCAAAATTGTAAGATTATAATGAATATAAACATCACAAGAGTTTCCAAATTCTATGTATTTGCTTGAAGGATAAAAATAATTCATATCAGGATTGCTTTGATTTACATATGTTATACAGTCTAGTTCTAATTCTCTAAGATATTCAGTAGTTATACCTACATTCCCACCAAATAAAGGAATAAAATTAATGATTAATAGAAAGAAAGATAGGATTGCTAAACTAATAAAAATGACTTTACTTTTAAAATTCTTAATATTCAGTTTTTTCATTTTTATTCGATTTTACTTAGTATCTTATTTTTTTATAGTTTTTTACTTTTTTACGTATTTTTATCAAAAAGAAAATTATAGAGAAAAGTAGTAAAGCTCCAACGATATAATAAATCTCCATAACTCCAAAAAAAGGAAGGATGGAATAAAAAATATTAATGGATACGGTTATAAGAAGAAAAATTATCTCAAAAA
>JBHLQA010000157.1:0-7623 GCA_048885285.1 Candidatus Odinarchaeota archaeon | reverse complement strand
CATGATATTTCCCATTAAACCAAAAAAATTGTCTTTTTCGTCCTTCTTCTATAAATCCAACTTTTTTATAAGATTTCACAGCTCCAATATTATACTCATAAACAATCAATTCAATACGGTTTAAATTTACCGTATTAAACCCATATTCTAATAAAATATTCAATGCTTCTGTTCCATATCCTTTATTATGATACTCTTTTTCTCCAATAACAATTCCCGCTTCAGCAATTCTATCTTTCCAATTAATATTATGTAATCCACAATTTCCAATCAATTTTTCAGGCTTTTCTTCATGGAATATTACTATAGAAAAATGTATATTTTCATTATCTTCTCTAAGGTTTTCAATCCAATTTTCTTCAGCCATCCTAGTTATTGGACGATATCTTATTAGATATTGAATAATTTCTGGGTCATTAAACCATTTGAGAAATGACTCAATATATTCCCTTTTAATAGGACCTAATTTAATTCTGGGACCTCTTAGCATAGAGAAAAAGAATCAAGTTTATAATATAAAATTATCTAAAATCTTTAAAATAGAGAATAGAAAAGAAAAAGTAGGAATATTAGAATGTAATTCCTTTTTTTCGCGCGATAAATTTAACGATTTCAAAAGAAACAATGCAGATTAATGAAATTAAGAAGCAGATTAACCAATCAAATCCAGTTAAAAACATAAACATAAAATTGACACCCCATGATTCTGCTAAGAAAATTTGTACTCCAGGAATATATATCAGAGCAATGAAAACAAAAAATAAAAGACCGATTAAAGCAAACATGAATTTATTGTGATCTGTAATAAGACTTTTTATCAGAGATTCATTAGGCCTTCTAATCTGATATACAAGAATAGATTCACAGAAGAAAAGTGTGCACATCATCATTGTTAATGTTTTTCCAATAGTTCGGATTTCATTTATATCGATATTAGTTGGTAATAAATTTGCATTAGAATCAGAATATAGATAGCCTTCAATTAAGTTTTCAGAAAAAACTGGATATAGACCACTAATTGTAATGGAATATACTATCACCATACTTGTAGCAAGAAAAATACCAAATATAAATAGCAAATATAAGATATTTCTTGATAGAATTTCTTCTGTATCTCTTGGCTTCTCTTTCATAATATCTTTAGAAGTGGTATCAAATGTAAGAATTAATCCTGGAAAAATATGTAAAGTTATTGCAAGAAAGACCCATTGAAAATAAAAAGCTTCATCCAAGAAATAGGGCAAATTTAATATAATAGCTAATATAAATTGAACAATACCTTCAAAAACATTAATAGCAATATAAAAAAATACGATAGCACGGATTCTTGCGAATATTCCTCTACCATGTTGAATCCCAGTTACTATTGAATTAAAAGAATCATCAGATATTACCATATCAGAAGCTTCCTTAGCTACATCTGTTCCTGTTATTCCCATGGCAACGCCTGCATCTGCCATATTTAATGCTAGAGCATCATTTACACCATCACCAGTCATCGCTACTACTTTTTTCTGTTCTTGATATTTTTCTATAATATCTTCTTTATGTTCTGGAGAGACGCGAGCAAAAACTTTTATTCTTTTAAACTCCTCATATGATTCATATTTATCAATATCCTTTCCTTCAATTACCATATCATTCTCGTCAGATATAATCCCAATTTGTGTTGCAATTGCCCTTGCCGTTGAAGGAGAATCACCAGTAATCATAATAACCTCCACACCTGCCTCATGACATTGTACTACAGATTCTTTAACACCTTCTCTAGGAGGATCTAATATTGTAACAAACCCTATAAAAATCATATCTGATTCACTAATTTCTCTTCCTTTATTGCCTTCTGGTGGAATAGTATCCATTATTTTATAACATAAACTTAATATTCGATATCCCTGATTAGCATATAGATTCACAATTTCCATAACTTTATTTTTTATTTCTTCACTAAAACTAATTTCAGAATCATTATATAGGATTTTTGTACATTGTGGAATTAAAATTTCACTTGCGCCTTTTGTAAAAGAATAATAATTATGATTTCTTTTATACAGTTTAGTCATTCTCTTTAATGATGAATCAAAAGGATATTCCGTGATAGATTCATAATCATCAAGAAGATAATCCCCCATACCCTTTTGAAATAAAACCATGAGTGCCCCCTCGGTTGGTGATCCTACTACATTCCAATTAGGGATTATTTTCCCCGAAATATCAATTTCATTTTTTATTAATGCTGAGTTATTATTTAAAAATCCAGCAGTTAATAGCATCTTTAAATATGGAAAATCATCAACATGCTTCACATATATGGGATTTTTTGGATTATCTAATAAAATTATATTTCCCTCAGGATTATAACCACTACCAGTTATTCTAAATATCGAACCATTTGTCCATACATGTTGAATTGACATTTGATTTTTAGTTAAAGTCCCTGTTTTATCTGAACATACAACGCTTACTCTACCTAAACTATCAACAGATGCCAGATTTCTTATAATAACACCTCGATGGGCCATAGCTACTACTCCTGTAATCAAAACAATAGTAGAGAGCAATGGTAAATTGATTGGCATCAAATCAAGTGCAGAATTTAGACTCTCAACAATACTAACTTCTCCTCTTACTGCCCAAAGAATAATTAATATTATAAACCAAAAAGTAAAAATAATTAATCCTAACCATTTTCCAAAATTATTCATCTTTTTTCTAATCGGAATTTCACTTGTACCTGCTTCTTCTAAACCATGAGAAATCTTACCAATTTCAGTATTTCCTCCTGTTTTGACGACAATAGACTTACCATTTCCAGTAGTTATGTAGGTTCCATAAAATACCATATTATTACGTTCTCCGATAGAAATATCTTTTTTTTGTAATGTTCTTCCTGACTCAGATTTTCTTACAGGTTCAGATTCTCCAGTTAGAGAAGCTTCATTTATTACTAAATTATAAGATTCAATAATTCTGGCATCTGCTGGGATCTTATCTCCTTGATTTAATACTAATAAATCTCCAACTACAATTTCTTTAGTTGGAATCTCTTGTTTTTGTCCATCCCTAATTATAGTTGAAGTAGGAGCAGTAAGTTCACGTAAGGCTTTAAGTTTTTTCGTAGCCCTATATTGTTGGACAATTGCTACTAAACAATTTAAAAAGACAATTCCCAAAGTAATTGAAATAAAAATTAAATCACCTTCTCCTCCAAATAGCCAAGCTAAAAATAAAATTAATGCCCCAATTAAATAGATGACAATAAGCCAGTTAAATAAAGGTGCTAAATAGATTTTAATAAATCCTTTAGAGACTTTAGGAATCTCATTATAACCATACTTTTCTATTCTTTTATTAACTTCTCTTTGAGTTAATCCTGTTTTAGAATTGGTTTGAAATTTTTGATAAATTTGCTCTAATTCAATATTATAATATTTTTCATCCGTAACTTCCATAGTGAGTCGTCCTGAATTATTGAGAATAATTAATGATTATTGAAATCTTCTATCGATTTAATTTAATAAATAACCTATAATAACCATTTAATTTAAAGATATCATAAGATTATTAAAAAGTAAAAATAAGATAATTTCTCATTAAAAATAAATTTGCCTCTCTCTAGCTAAGTATTTAAATAGTTCAATTCCTAAAATTCCAGGCATAGTAAGTAAAAAACATATTATCCAATCCGTTCCACTGAGGAAAATGAAGTTAATCTGTAAATTTAACCCAAATACATCATTTATGTAATAATTAACTGGATAAGAAAAGCATATATAAAGAATATGCAAGCCTAATGTAAAAATACATATAAGTAATAATGTATAACTTAATTCTTCCTTCAAACTTTTATATAATGATTTATTTGGACGTCTAAACGTCCAAATGAAGAATGATTCAAAAATAAATATCGTTGTTATAAACATAGTTCTTGCTTTCATATGTAGCATATATATTTCAGATGCTCCAGTGGGAATATAGCTTAATGAATCATTTAGATTCCAAGAATTCAAGGGAATTAAACCACTTAATGGTAATAGTAATGCTAAAACTAGACCTAAACCTCCAAGGAAAGCTTGTATTAGTAAGAACAACCATAAATTCTTATTCAATAATTCTTCCTCATTTCTTGGAGGTTCATTCATAATATTTTTCGGAGGAATATCCAATACTAAAGCTAACGATGGAAATGAATGTAATATTCCAAAAATATATATATGTTGCCAATTTATGGAAAATAATTTAAATCCAGTAAATGGTTGGAGTATTTCAAAAGCAAAAAAGATGACACCTTCCATTATATTTGTACAGATAAAGAAAAATATAATAGTCCTTATTTTTGCAAAAATCCCTCTCCCAATTGAAACACCTTGCTTAATTGATACGAAATTATCATCTGTTATTACCATATCGGAAGTTTCTTTAGCAAGATCAGTTCCTGTAATTCCCATGGCAATTCCTGCATTAGCAAGTTTCAAAGCAGGTGCGTCATTTATACCATCTCCCGTCATGGCGCAAATGTAATCTTGCTTTTGGTAATTTTCAACTATGATTTCTTTATCAGTTGGTTCTACACGAGCAAAAACTGTAGTTTTATTGAACTCTAAAAGATCCATATTTTTAATCTGATCTCCGGTTGCCACTAAATTTTCTTCAGAAAAAATACCCATCTGAGAAGCTATTGTCTTAGCTGTTGCAGGATGATCACCAGTAATCATTATTACTTTTATGCCAGCTTTTTTACAGACATCAACAGATTCTTTAACACCACTACGAGGTGGATCCATTATTGAGACGAATCCCAAAAAAATTAAGTCTTTTTCAACTTCTTCTCTTTTTGTATTATTAATTGAATTTAATTTTTTATATGCTATTGCTAATGTTCTAAATCCTTTTTTGGCTTGATCGTCTATTTTATCAGAAAGTTGTGTCTTATAATTATTTTCAAAAGATTTAAGAATACCATTTATTTCAATTTGAGAAGAAATTTGCAAAATTTTTTCAGGTGCGCCCTTTGAAAAGGCAAGAAAATCTGAATTTCCTGAACCCAGCTTACAAATTGATGTCATTCGCTTAAATTCAGAACTAAAAGAATATTCATTGATAATCTCATACTTTTTCTTGAGATCATAAGTATAATAACCAGCCTTTTCAGCCAATACTAATAATGCTGCTTCTGTAGGTGATCCTAATGCTTTTCTCACTGCCTTTTCTTTTACATCTTTTAGTTTTACTTTAATGTCCTCAAAAGTTAAATTAGCATTATTATTCACGACCATCGAATCAATAAAAATCTGAAAGGTAGTATTCTTTTCTAATTCAACAGGATTATCATTTTTTATAATTTCTCCATCTGCATTATATCCAGAACCAGTAACTTCATATTCTTCTTCATTAATCCAAAATTTTTCAACGGTCATCTCATTTTTTGTTATTGTACCAGTTTTATCTGAACATATAACAGAGACTCGTCCGAGAGATTCTATAGCTGATAAATTTTTAACAATGACGCCCGTTTGCGCCATTGCTAAAACTCCAGTGATTAAGACTAAAGTAGATAATAATGGTAAATTGATAGGTACAATATTCATTGCTCTTAATATAGAATTTACTAACTCCTCAATAATTTTATTTTTAATGAAATTTTCTTCAATTAGAAGCCATGTAAATTTATAAATTATTAAGATAATCAAAAAAATAATTACTAATGTTCCTAAGATATAGCCTAATCTATTTAATTTTCTTGTTAATGGTATATCTTCGATACTACCCATTTCATTCAAAGTTTGAGAAATTTTTCCAATTTCAGTATTACTTCCAATTCCAGTTATCAATTCTTTTGCTCTACCAGTTTGAACGTAGGTACCCATAAATACCATATTTGACTGTTTTTGGATATTAATATTTATCTCGTCTAATATTATATTATTTTTTTCTACAGGTTCACTTTCACCCGTTAATGGTGCTTCATCGATTGTTAAATTCATTTGTTCTATTATTCTTCCATCAGCAGGTATTTTGTCACCCTGTTCTAATAAGACAATATCCCCCGGAACTAATTCTCTTGTGTCAATTTCAGATTGATTACCATCTCTTAAAACAGTTATTTTTAAACCCGATAATTCTTTAAGAGATTCTAGAGCTTTTTGAGCACGAAATTGTTGGACGATGGCTGTAGCGGAATTGATTATTACAACTGTAAAAGTTATTACAGTATCCCCTATTGAGCCTAAAATAGCTATAATGATTCCAGTAACTAATAAAATTACAATTAAAAAATTAAAAATGGGTGCTAAATAAATTTTCCATATAGATCTTTTAATTTTAGGTATTTCATTGTAACCATATTTTAGATGTCTATCACTTAATTCCGAAAAATTTAACCCATGATTAATATCAGTATTGAATTTTTTAATTAACTCTTCAATTGATTGATTATAGTAATATGAGTTCTCTTTTTTCTCTAATGATGACATCTTAATTATTTTAACTATGATTCTAATTTAAATATTATATAATATTATTTCAATGCTTATTAATGATTAAGAATCAAGAAAAAAATCTTAAATTCGGGCTTTAAGTGTTTGAGGATCTCCCATTAAATCTTTTAACACATGATATTTCTTTCTAATAGTAGTACTTGAAAATTTTGTTGCTTTTTCAATCAAACTTTGAGTAAATATTTTTCTATTTTCAAGTGTTTGTCCTATATAATAAATCAAACCAGCTGTAAATGCTTTATAATTAAGATTTTGAATTTGTTTGTATTTAATTTTATTAAGTATTTTATCAACTAATAATAACATTTCCATTTTGATTTTTTCAAAGTCCTCTTTATTTATAATAAGTTCCTTTACTTTTTGAAATGAAATATTGTTTATATCTTTCTGAAATACAATTTTTATTCTATTTTTGATTTCTTTCTCCAAATTTGAAGTAGATTTTTTACTTTTTAGCATACTTTCAGTTCTTTTCACTTTTAGCATTGCATTATTTAGCATTTTTTTGTTAATCTTATGTCCTAATTCTCTTGACACTTTGATAAATTCTTCGATTCTTATATTTGTAGTATCTTTTATATCCATCCAAACAATTGCAAGGAAAATTATTACCATATTTTGATAATTATGACGATGATATTTATTGTACTTTAAATACCTGTCCTTAATCCCTTTATATCTTGTATAATCAATATTCAATCCAATATCATGACTTTTTAATAATTCTATCGTTTTCTTCTGTTCAGTAAAATCAGATTCATAATCTCTAAACCATTTTTCGAGTGTTTTAATTCGAAGGTATTTTTCTTTTATTTTTGGATCTTGAAGTGCTCTGGAATCACCAACTCGGATTCTTCGTTCATATTCTCTTTGTGAGTCTGTAAAAAATTCACTAATTGGGATAGAATCTTCAAATGCTAATTTATCTTCCATAATTAGACCGCAATCTTGACAAACATAAAATCCACTATCTTTTTTAATATTTTGATGGGAACACACTGAAATTTCTGAATCTAAGCTTTTCTTTTTTTTCAATTAAAAATCAATCAAATCTAATTATTTAGAAAAATTGAATTATATAAAAACCAATAATATTAAAAATTTATATTAATTCCAAAAACAATAA
>JBHLQA010000156.1:0-7625 GCA_048885285.1 Candidatus Odinarchaeota archaeon | reverse complement strand
ATAATGAAAAAAATGCAAGAAAAATGGAACAAAAATATGCAAGAAAGTATGCGATTTTTTACGATGAGTCAAAAAAAGTTGCTGAAATGCTAAAACAAGAAAGGAGATGGATAAAATTGGGGCGTTTGCCTGGATTATTAGTTATTAACAAGAAAGGAATTATAGAATATGCCTATTATGGGAAAAATATGCATGATATTCCTGAAAACGATGAAATTTTACAGGTTCTTGAAAAAATAAATATTAACTAAAGATTTGGTGAGAATAAAGTAGAAAAGTGAGATTTTATTCTTTGAAGTTAGCCACACTTTTCCAGATCAAATTTTCATAATTTAGACTTTTTTTTTTATTATTTTGCTACTATAATAAAAATTTTCACGTCTATCTTCAATTATATTATTAAACTCGTTAAGATTTTTATCCCTTGCTTTATTATAATCGATATTTACAATATCTATGCATTCATTTGCCTCTGGTGCTGAAGATAATATTTCTCCATTATATGAGGTTATTTGACTACATCCAGTAAATTTGAAATTATCGTCGCCTCTTTTTTCTACACCTATTCTATTTGAGGTGACTGCATAAACTCGATTTTCTAAACATCTTGTTACCATAGCTTTTTGACAGTAAGGTAATACTAAGTTAGCAGGGTGAGCAATAATATCTGCTCCAAGAAGAGCAAGTGAACGAGCAGTTTCTGGAAAGATCCAATCAAAACATATCATTATCCCAATATTTACATCATTAATTTTGTATATTTTAGGCTTTTTATTTCCAGGTAAAAACCATAGTTTCTCTTTATAATACAGATGAATTTTTCTATATACTCCTAATACTTTTGAGTTATTTACTATCATAGCTGAATTGTAAAGTGAATTTTCATCTTTCTCAACAAAACCTGCAACAAGAGTAGATTTAGTCTTTTTTGATAATTTGAATAAAAATTGAGCTGTTTGACCCTCTAGATCTTCAGCTAAAGCTTCTACTTCTTTCTTTGATGCAAAAGTATAGCCAGTAGCAAATAATTCTGGTAAAACAAGTAAATCTGCATTTGTATCGCCAATTAAATTGTTTACTTGCTCAAAATTTTTTTCTTTTTCACCAAAAATGGGATTATATTGAATATATCCAATCTTCATCTTTTATCAATTAAATAAATATTGCATTTATAAATTTGTTTAAGTAAATTTCACTCAGTTTCAGTGTGTTTGTCTTTTCTTACTATATATAAATCCTCAGTTTTTATTGTCGTAACCAGTTCCTTTTCAAATTGTCCTTCAATTTGAGCTTCTAGATCTTCCTCATAAAAGATATTTTTTTTTAATTTCTTTGCGGGAGCTCCTAAGTATATCCAATCCTCATCTAATATTTGTCCTACTGTTGTTAAAGAATGACCTCCTAGTATAGAATTCTTTTTCATGTGCGTTCCAGGCATAACAACACTTTGAGCCCCAATTACTACATTATCCTCAATAGTGGTTTTTTTGATAATGAATAAATTACCTATTATAACTGCTGATTGAATGATTGCCCCTTGACCGACCACTACGTTTTTTCCAAATACTATAAATTCTGTATCAACCCACCCTTCAAATAACGAATTAGAATATTTAGTTTTTACTCCAAACATTTTAAAACATATATTATCAATAAAAGGAAAAGGAAATTTGTGAGAAAGCCATATTGGCCATCGCTTAATTGTATTTCTCAAACTCCAATATCTATAATCTTTATCAGAGGAATGTCTTATAAAAATTCCTGGTCTTGGCTTATGAATGAGATTGGCAATAATAAGAAATACTTTCGCAAAAATTAGAGATACAGAAATAGAAGTTAAGTACATTATAAAAACTAGTAGTGGTAAGAAAAGAAGGAAATAGATAAATTTAGGTTCATATAATTTCCATATCAACCAGAATTCAAATTGAATCGTAAAAATACTAATCCAAATCAAGAATATGTAGAAAATAAGATATTTTTTTTTTACTAAGGTTAAAGACACATTTGGTCCAACCATTAGACTTGAAGGTACTGACATAATTTTCACTCTTTTTATTTATTTTTCTGAATTATTATTTACTAAATCTTTCTTATCCTCATCTATATTTACTTCTTGTTTTAACTCATATTTTATTTCGTCATCTACATGCTTCTTATAAACACGATCTCTTCGTTGTTCAGCATATTTATTTGGTTTATATTTTCTTACACTATGAGGTCCAATATAAATCCATCCAGGTTCAATAACTTGATTAGGAATGGTACCAGAGAATGCACCAATAATTGATTCTTTACCCATAATTGTTCCAGGAGAGACATTTGAAACACCCCCTACAACTGTATGATCTCCCAATATCACTTTTCTAATAATTAAATATTTACCTAGAATCATTGAACTCATTACAACAGTTCCCTGACCTACAGTAACATTTCTCCCAAAATCTATGAAATCAGTATCTAACCAAGCATCTTGAGCATGACTTGAAAAATCTATATTGATACCAAACCATCTATAACCCCACATTACAACCCATTGAATAGGTCCATTACTCATAAACCATAGTACAAGTTTTTTCAATTCTACTCTTACTCTCCAAAATTCATAATCTTTATCTCCTTCTACCGCTCTAAATATTCCCTCCTTTGGTTTATGAACCATATTTGCCATAATGATGAAGGCTTTTGTGAAAAGTGCGATACCAAATATTAAAATAAAATATAAAATGAATAGCCATACGGGGAGTAGAAACATATTTATATACCATGGAATATATCGTGATATATCAAAAAATGCGGCTACAGTCATATATCCCGAAAACCATAGAATTGGTATATAAAATGCGAGAAATTTATATCCAATTTTACTGATTGAACTGGTAGTTACAAAATCGATAGTGTAATCTTTTTTTTTATAAATATCTTTATCTATTGGAAAAACATTTGTATCTTTCTTTGAATTTTGTGATTCTTCATTCATGATTTATCTAATTCTTTCTTAATTTTTTTTGATTGTCCTATGTCTTTAGAGAGAATTTCTGCTTTTTTTAGATCTTCTTCACTAACTTGTAAATATTCCATAAGTCTCTTTTTAAAGATTTTCCTAAGAGGAGTACCAAAATAATAGTTTTCTCCTTTTAAAACGTTGTGTTTAGTTGCACCACTCATAGGTAACCACCAAGAATTATCACCAGTTTCTACTCCAGGAGCGAAACAATTGAATCCCCCTGAGGTAAAATTATTTCCAATTTTTATTTTAGCAAAATCAATATTTCCAAATATACCATCTACAGCATGAGAAGAAATTCCGGGATTAGGTCCTATATATGAATTTTCTCCAATTTCTACGAATCGGTCTCCAGCAAATTGTTCTTCAACAACAACATTTTTTCCAATTTTATTAGTACCAACAAAATTATACATCCAATTAATTAACCAAGGAAAAGGACCACGTGAATAAGCATTTTTTGGATATTTTATTATGAATGAACGAAAATGATAATAATTTAAGGTTTTACTTGGTATATTTCTTGGTATAATCCCCGATTTTGAAGGTGATCTTCTTTCTGAAAATCTCCATAACCAATGAGTTATTAAAGCTACTATAAATAAATGTATTAAGTAGCATATTATTATTACTAAAGGCATAGCTATAGAGGCGATAAGTGAAGGTAAATTAGTAAAGAGAGTGCTGAAACTTTTTACTTCTAAAAAATTTGGCAAATAGAATAGTATTATAAATAACATAAAAATAATGCCCGGTATTAGGAAAGAACAGTAATAAACAAGAAAAAAAACTGGTAACCAAATATGTAACTGTAATTTAATTTCTTCTTTAATAATTTCGTTTCCTGAAGTCTCTTTTTTTTCTAAACTTTGAGATTCCACTTTTTTTCATAAAAGAATAATTATTATCTATATACAGTGCTTTTATTATATTTTTTTTACTATATACTCTTGAGCATTTAAAAAATTCAGTAACTATTGACTCTTTTTTGGAAACCAAGGAAAAAATAGACTAGTTCTTTTTTTGTAATTATTATACTCATCGTCGCCTTCATAATGTTTATCTAATAATCTAATACCTGACACTTTGATTATCATATATGTAATGAAAATCGGACCAATAATTGAAATGAAACCAAATGGTACAGCAAGAGCAATGATAAATAATCCCCACCATTGAGTTACTTCTCCAAAATAATTAGGATGCTGAGTGTATTTCCATAATCCTTGATCTAATACTTTACCCTTATTATTTGGATCTTGTTTGAATTTAAATAATTGATAATCCCCAAAAGATTCGAATAAAAAACCTATTAGCCAAATAATAACTCCTAACCATAAAATTACTCCATAAAAATCCAAAAAATTTCCTATAGAAGGATTATTACTTACATTTACAAACCAAACAGGAAAGCAAACGATTAATATAACAAGTCCTTGAAATATATAAACTCTAATAAAACTTTTCAATGCGATATTAGTTTTCCATCTCTTTCTCATAGCTTGATATCTATAATCTTCTGGTTTTCCTCGATTTCTTATGGATACATAAATTGCTAATCTCAATGCCCAAATAAAAACTAAGATGGTAACTATTATCTGCTGAAAGTATACTATTTCATTTAGAATATAAAAAAAAATCAAACTGATTAATGCAACTATGAAATATCCAGGTCCATAAAATATGTCCATTAAACCGTTATTCTTTTTTATTGTTCCAACAATAAAAGCAATAATAAGATAACCTAAAAGAAATAAAGCGGAATATCCGATTATAAGTAACATGTCTACAATCGTCATTTTTTTTACAATTTAAGTTTATTATGTTTGGCTAGATTAAGGTGTTAAATTTAAATAATTGAAATGTATTTTTATTGTTTTAGCTTATAATAAAAAATAAACGTCTAAAAATTAATAATTCTCATATGAATTTTTCTTTAAATATTAATGATTATTTTAAATAATGAATAAGTAACGATATTATTTCGACAAAATACTAACAAATAGTTTATTAAACAAAACAAATACAAATATATTTACAAATTTGTGTATCTTCCATAGATTTATCAAAACATAAGTAAATAACCATTGAAAAGATTAATCAATAGCTTAATATAAAGTCAACATTAATTTTAAATTAAAAGAAATTATAAGTTTATAGGACGGTTAAGGTATTATAAAATAGTTAATAATTAATTTAGCCGATAAAATTAAAATAATAGTATATAATAATAATATTGATGAACAAAATGACCGATAATTCGTTTTCGTTAATAGATTTGTATCCTAAGTATGTAATTAATTCTAAAGGAGAAAAGCAAAAATTTGATGAAAGTAATATTGCTAAGATTTTAAACAAAGAGACTGGACTGGATATGCATATAGCTGAAAAAGTAGCTGAAGACGTCATTCGAAAAATTATAGGTCTTGGAATGGATGAAATTACTACTAATTATATTAGAGAATTAGTTTGTGTTGAGCTTACTCAAAGAGGGCTGAATAAATATAGAAATCTCTTTGCAAGAGCTATTAATTTAGAAAATATCTCATTTAAACTTGATGAGGAATTTTTAAACAATTTTAAGGGTAAACAACCTGACTGGGGACCCTTAGGTTATATTACTTACAAGCGAACTTATGCAAGAATCATCGAAAATGAAAATAGAAAAGAAGAATTTTGGGAAACTATTAGAAGAGTTATCGAAGGATGTTATTCTATCCAGAAAGAGCATTGTATCAAATTAAGCTTGCCTTGGAGTGATGAAAAAGCTCAAAAATCAGCCCAAATAATGTTTAATAAAATTTGGAATTTTAAATTTCTCCCACCAGGAAGGGGGTTGTGGATGATGGGTACAGAATTCATCGCACGCCATGGTTCAATGTCATTAAATAACTGTGGTTTTGCATCCACGGAAGATATTAATCTAAAGTATTCTAAGGCGTTTGAATTCGTCATGGACGCTCTTATGCTAGGGGTTGGTGTAGGATTCGATACAAAAGGGGCTGAAAAAATAAAGATTAAACAACCTAAAGGAGGTCATTTTGATTTTCAAATTCCTGATAGCAGAGAAGGGTGGGTTGAATCATTAAAATTAATGCTAGAAGCTTATTTCTTGGGTAAACAAGTTCCCCAATATGATTTCAGTCTAATCAGACCATCTGGAGATCCTATAAGGGGATTTGGTGGAGTTGCTTCTGGACCTGAACCATTAAAAGAGATGCTAGAAGATATTGAAAACATTTTGAAATCCCGTGTTGATCAAAGCATTACTTCTGTTGATATTGTAGACATTATGAATTATATAGGTAAGTGTGTTGTAGCTGGCAATGTTAGGAGGAGCGCAGAAATTGCTTTAGGTGATCCTACAGATATGGATTTTGTATTATGTAAACAAGATGAAGAAGCATTATATTCTCATAGATGGGCAAGCAATAACTCCGTTTTTGTAATTAGAGGTTTGGATTATTCATTTATTGCAAATCAAATTGCAGTTAATGGGGAACCAGGAGTATTTTGGTTGGAAAATGCTAAAGCATATTCAAGGATGGGAGATACACCAGATTTCAAGGACAACAAAGCAGCGGGAGTTAACCCATGTGGTGAACAAACACTTGAAAGCTTTGAACTCTGTTGTCTTGTGGAGACTTTTCCTTCTAGACATGAATCATATGAAGAATTTCAGGAAACATTGAAGTATGCCTATTTATATTCAAAATCGGTTACCTTAGTTAATACTCATTGGCAAGAAACTAATGCCGTGATGTTAAAAAATAGAAGAATGGGTATTTCACAAACGGGAATAATAGAAGCTTTTGTAAGACATGGAAGAAGAAAATTGCTAGAGTGGTGTAGTAGAGGTTATAACTATTTACAAGAATTAGATGAACAATATTCTGGTTGGCTTTGCATACCACGTTCAATAAAGATAACAACAGTAAAACCAAGTGGTACAGTGAGTTTACTCCCAGGTGTACCACCAGGAATTCACTATCCACATTCAGAATTTTATATTAGAAGAATTCGCCTTTCCAAAAATTCTGATCTTATTAAGCATATTACAAAAGCGGGATACAAAATCGAGGATGATCTATATTCTCCTAATACAGTTGTAGCAGAATTTCCTATCCATGAAAAATATTTTGATCGTTCCAAAAATGAAGTATCTATTTGGGAACAAGCAGAAAATGCCGCAGCATATCAACGATATTGGTCAGATAATCAAGTTTCGATAACCATTACGTTTAAAGAAGAAGAAGCAAACCAAATCAAATATGTTCTTGAATGTTATGAAGATAAACTAAAGAGTGTAAGTTTTTTACCTATTAAAGAACACGGATATAAACAGGCACCTTACGAGGAAATTACAAAGGAGCAATATGCGGAAAGAATAAGCAAAATTGAACCTATTAATTTAGATGAGACAAAAGATAGAGCTATAGGCGAACGTTTTTGTGATTCGGATAAATGTGAAATTCGATTTTAATATTTATGTCTTATCTTAAGATTTAATTCATCAAGATTCTATTTTTTAATTATTTTATATTCAGTATCTAATGAAGTAATTTTTTTTTATTAATTTTTTTTCTTTTCTAATCCGACATTATACCCTCCTTAATGC
>JBHLQA010000155.1:0-7634 GCA_048885285.1 Candidatus Odinarchaeota archaeon | reverse complement strand
AGTTTATTGAGCCAACCAAGCGATATGCTGATGTTATCATACCTCAAGGTGGAAATAATAAAGTTGGAATTAATATTTTGACCACTTTTATTGAAAAAAAACTTAAAACAGGAATTTAATATATGCTTGAAAAAATTTCAAAGCGTCTCTATTAATAAAATCACCTCTTAGAAAAAATTATCATTTTATCATTCAAAATATAATTTCCTCATACTGTAAACTACAAGAAAAAATCATAAATATAGATATATAAATCTATCCATTAATGTCAAATACAAGTAAAAAAGAAATCATAAGATTTCATTTTCTAAAGTAAATCTTAATAATCGATCTTTATCTTCCTCGGCATAATCTATGCCAATTCTCTTATTTAATAAGATTTTTTTATTTGATAGTTTCTCTCCTTGAGTAAAATAAAGTTTAGATTCCATTTTACACGAATCTTTTTCATTAAACTTATCTTTGGTAATATTTAAAGCCATACATAGTTTGCTTGGTCCATCTACTAAATTTTTATAATTTTTTCCAATCTTAACATTACGATTTTCAATCATTAATTCAATTCCACTGATAGGAAACAATTTTCGAATTAATACAGCACAGGGCATTTCTTCTGGTTCTGTAATAACGTTTAAACAATAATACATTCCATATATCATATAAATATAAAGAGTTCCTGGTTTCATATACATTGTTCTTGTTCTCTCTGTTTTTTTATAATTATAAGAATGACAAGCTTTATCATTTGGTCCAACATATGCTTCTACTTCAATAACTTTACCAATCATTTGTCTTCCTCGTTTTTTTCGCACTAAATATTTACCTAATAACTCTTTCGCAACAAATTCTGTGTCTTTAATAAAAAATTCCCTATTTAAACGTTTTAATTCAATCATAAATTTTAACTTAAATATTTTTTAGAATTTCCAAAAAATTCATACTCTTATATTGTACTATAATTAAATGCGTCTTTTAGAAATAATTCTAACTTAGCATTACAGGCAATAAACGGAAATTTTTCATTAATAGATAATGGGCTTTTAATTTCCTCCCCTTCAAGAGAAAAAATCCTTCCTCCCGCTTCTTTTAATATTAATATACCCGCTGCTACATCAACTAATCGATTGCTTTTTCTCATGTTAATAAAAGCATCCATACTACCTTTTGCTATTTGACATAGAGATAAGGCACTACTTCCCATTATTCGTATTTTATAAAATTTTTTTATTATTAGATTTAGCATATTTAAATTCTTTATTAAATTTTTCATAGGTAAATTTATCTCAAAAAAGCACTCTTGTGGAATTTCAAAATCAGAAACATTGATCCTTGAATCATTCAAATAAGCTCCTTTTCCCTTTTCTGCCCAATAAATATCTTTAGTAGTCAAATCAAGTATTACAGCTCTTTTTATATCATTCACATTATCTCCAATAGCATAAGCAATAGAGACTGAACAAAAAGGGATATCTCTAATTGCATTATTTGATCCATCAATGGGATCAACAATTAGTACTTTTTTTTTTCTCCTTGCTTTCTCTTCATCTCCGATATATTTCTCTCCAATTTCTTCACTTATCAATAATAGATCAGCGTTTTTTTCTTCTAAGAATTTAATTATAGTATTTTCCGCAAAAAGATCAATATACATAGAAACATCTCCTCCTGCACCTCTCTTAGATTTTTTCGCTGCTTGTTTTGTTCCTAGTAATGGCTTTATTTTATCATATACGGTTATAACAAGCTGCTTTAAAAGATTTATATTATATTCCATTAAAATCAGATTTTATTTTTAATTACAGAAGAAAATCCAAATAAATAATTAATTTTTATGAACAAATTACTTATTTCAATTCATGTTCTATTATTTCACTTAATTCATTATAAGGTGTTATAACGATTTGAATAAAACCTTTTTCAAAAATTAAATTAGGTCCTATCTTTAACTCTTTCTTTAAATAAATTTTATCTATTCTCATTGAAATTAGCCAATCTGAAATTAAGAGCCCTTTTCTCTTCTCTTCCTTTAAATATCGATTATTAAAGATATTATAATTTAATAATTGTCTCTCTTTTTCATTCTCCTTAATTTCAAATAAAGCAAAATAAAGAGCTTCACCAAAATGATCGGATAATTTAGAATATAGCCCATTAGTATCGATTAATGGAACCGCTATTTTAGTTATAGGATTCTCTTGAGTTTGAATTAAAATCAACACTTTGAAAATTTGTGGATATTTTTCTTTTATTTTAGCAATTAATTGATTTTTTAACGATTGAATTTGAATTAGAGAAAGATCGTTACTTAAACTAATACTAGTTTCTAAAAATATATATTTTCCATAAGCTCTTATATTTAAACTCTCTATATCTTTAATCTTCGGGAAATTTTTTATCATATTATTGAGTTCAGTTCTTTTATCAAAATCTATTACCGCATCAAGTAGTACTTTTGTAGAATTTAAGAAAATATCAAAACCTCCTTTAATTATAAAAATAGTAATAGTTAGTCCAATAATTGAATCTAAAAAATAAAGATTAAAAGTGGAGCCTATAAATCCTATTAAAACAGATAATGATATAATATTGTCATATAGTTTTTCACTTGCCTCTGATTTAATTACGGGTGAATTAGTTTTTTTTCCAACTGTTTTTAAATAATAAGTTATGATTAAAGATACTATGAGAGAAATTATCAAAAAGATTAAAGATAATGGCGATATTTTTATAATTCTAAAATTACCTTGGATAAAATTAACGATATCTTGAAAAGTTTCCAGAATAATAATATAAGCTGTATAAAAAATGAATAATGAAATGAATAAGCTTATGATATTTTCAATTTTATAATAACCATAAGGAAATTTCTCATTAGGCTTTTTTCTGGAGTATAAAAATCCTATAAAAGCCGCAAATACCATAACTATATCTGTAAGTGTATCAAAAGCATCAGCTCGAAGTGCCATACTACGAGTTAGAGATGAAAATATTAATTTTAAATTAAAGAAGATTATATTAACAATTAACAAAAAGAAGTTCAAGAATATTGGATTCTCATAAAATCTTGGATAATAATTAATATCTGTCATTTTAGAATTTTATGTCTTTCAATGATCCATTTATCTACAATAAATTTTTGAAGTTTATTTTTTTGATTAACTTCATATTCAGAGTGTATAGTACTCTTTGGTATCCAAAATTCCTCTCCAGTTTGCAAAGTAATTAACAACGCTTTAGGACTTTCAACTTTTATTTTAGCTTTAATTTCTACTGTATTTCTTGATGCACTATACTCTGTAGTTTCTACTATGTGTAAACCATCTCTGGCAGTTATATGCTCAGCAAAAAGCCCAAATTCAGCCTCTTCATCAATTTCTCCTTTTTGAATCGTTTTGGTTTCAAAAGTACCACTTGTAGCAAATTCAATTTTTTCATTAAGGATATGATCCAAAAGTAATGCCATCATATTTAGATTTGGAAATCGAAGTTTCTTAATATATTCACCTATTTTAACCCGTAAAACTTGACGAGATTCATCTTCCCATCCAACATATATTTCTGTTTTGCGATCTTGAAAAACATGATATCCTCTCCAGTTTGCATTTCTCCTATAAAGAACTTCTAAAATGCATATAATTTCTTCAATTGATAAACGTACTGTTTTTCCTTCTCCTTCAGAAAGTTTTTCCCAAAAGCCATCATTCTTTCTTTTTATACAACTTAAGAAAATATAAGGAACCTGTTTAGATGGACTTGTAACTCTTAAACTTTTTTTTTGCCCATAAAATGTTTTAATATGAAAATCGGCCAATTTGCTTCACTTAAAAAAATAATTCAAGTTAACTCATTTATATTCACAAAAAAAATAATTAATTATTAATTTAAATCTGAGTAAATAAATCGCTGTTTTTTTAAAATTTCTATAAAAGAGAAAAAGTTTTATAAAAATTGCTGTTATTTAATAGTAAATACTTTTTCCAAGCGAAATAATATGATTAAAAAAAATGAAGATGATTCCATTATACAAGATAAGAAAAGAGCTGTAATAAGTAGCTCTGGAGATTTGATAGAATTACAAGAACATGTTAGTGCTTCTGGTTCCGCTAACATCTCAGGGGGAAAAATGGATAAATCTATTCGAATCTCAGGCTCAGGAATAATTAATGGAGATTTAGAATGTAATGGTCTAACTTCAAACGGAATGATAAAAGGATCTGGGAATTTAACTGTACATGGAGATGTTAGTAGTTCGGGTTCATTTAATATTGCTGGATTTCTTACTGGAAAGGAAGATGCCGATTTTTCTGGTTCAACAGAAATAGGAAATTTGATAAATATTCAAGGATCTTTAATAGTATCAGGAAGTTTTAAAGCAGGACATTTTGTTCGAGGAGATCAAGGAATTTCTCTTTCTGGTTCTTCAGAAATAAATGGGAATTTATCTTCTGAGAAAAAAATTACGATTGATGGAACCACTTATATTGAAGGGAATGTTGTAGCTGAGGATGTCCTTTTTGGAGTTTCAAGAGAAAAGATAAAAAAACAGCATTATAGAATCCGAGGGAGTATATTGGCTAAGAATAATGTAGATATTATCAGATCCTTTATAGAAGGAGATATTAAAGGTAAAGATATAATAATTGGCCAAGGATCTGAAATTCTTGGAGATATTTATTATGTAGATAATATTGAAATCGATAAAAAAGCAAAATTGGCTAATGAGCCTAATCAAATCGATTTAGAGGAATTATAGTTAAAAGTTATTTTAAGAAAATATATTTACATTAATTCAATTTCTACTAATACTGATTCAGGAATCTGAATTTTCATAATAAGATGCATACTTCTTTCATTTGCAATTATTTCAAATAATCGCTTATGGATCCGCATTTCAAACTTAGCCCAAGTACTAGTACCTTGGCCACTAGGAGCCTTTAAAACTGGGACACGTAATCTTTTTGTTGGGAGAGGTATAGGACCATTCTTTCGAATCCCTTGAGAACTACATACCGCTTGCACTTGCTCGCATACTGATTGTAATGCATTTAATTGAGTAGATGACAATCGTATGCGCGCTTTTTGTATGTTTTACTCACCACAAAAATTTATTTAAAATCACGTTTGCTGTATTATCGAAATTATTCCTATTAAATAAATTTTATTATAGAATTAAAATCAAGCTATTGATTTTATCTCAAGAAAACCTTAACTCACTGTTGTTCGTTCTATAAAGATTTTCAATTATATATGTTAATCATTTAAAATAATTCCATGTCTACCTCTATAGAAGATAAGTGTTTCTCATTTCTATATTTCAAAAAGAGATATTTTACAATCTAGAGCCATATCAAAAAGAAATAAAATTTGATTTGTATTTAATTATTGATTTAGATGAAATTGGTTTAGATTAGGAAAATCCCAGTAAAAATTTATTCCCTAAATGCACATTTTTTAAGTAATTTTTTGCAATATCCAAACATTTTAAGGCTTGTTTTCGAGGAGTAATCCCTAAATCTCGCATTTGATAATCTCCATGAAATATTAACAAACTATAAGGTATTTCATTGTTAATAGAACTAATAAAGTTCGCAATTTGTTCCACTTCCTTATGATTTATATAACCTGGAACCATTAATGTACACGCACTCATCTCAGGCAAGTTTTTTCTTGTTCCAAAGCATTTTTCAGCTAAAAATTTAAAGTTCTCGAGAGTTCTTTTGTTACTCACACCACATAGAGCTAAATTTAATTTTTCATTAAATGTTTTTAAATCAAACTTAATATTTCCTCCAGTTTTAATTGCAATTTGCATACATTTTTCAACCAAATCTTTATTTCCAGAACCATTCCATTCCCAACATATCCTCATTATCCTTTTTTCTCCCGATTTTTCAATTTTTTCAAGAATTGTGTTTGCAAGATTTATTGAAAAAGGTAATTGAGATTCTGGGGTACCTCCAAAATAACATAAACAAGTAATCTTCTTATTTTTGACTATTTGATTTGCTAATGTGTGAACATCAAATAAATACCTCTTTGTAAACAATTTATGAGAGGCATTTTGACAAAAGAGACAGTCATAAGTACAACCATATAAAAATGCAGCATAACTATATGTACCAAATTCAGAACCCTCGAAACTTGAATATTCTGGATAACCCGCTGAAGTTCCAGCAGGACAAAACCAACTATTACAACAATTTGTAGGATTAGCATCTATATACCCATGAATATATCCCTTTGATTTGGATGGATAAGGTAATTCACCTGAATTTCTAAGTTGAACATTTCTCAAACCACAATAACTTACATCATTTTCAGATAAAGCACATTCATTAATACATAAGTTACATTTTAATATGATATTAGGTTTTTCTGCTTTAGGAGGTTTTTCTGGCAGATTAACCAGTTGACGAACTTGTTTGTGGACATTTAGAATATGCGGTTTAATTTTATTATCCCAATCTCCTTCGAAAATACATTTTCTACATACTTCTAGAATGTTAGAAATTACTCTATCAGTTTTTCCACAAAACTTGCAAGTTCCCATTTTTACATCTTCTTCTTTAATAATAAAAAAGTTTGACCAGATTTTTGGTTTGGATTACTTTTTACCATATATCCTTCAAAATTATTATTAATAAATGAATTATTAAACATTTTCAATTCGTTCTCATTTTGAGGATAAAATTCAATTATAATTCTTCCATTCTTCTTTAGTATTCTATGTAAATATTGTGCTGTATCATTAAGTAGTTTAACTTTCTCCCCATATTTTTCTAATCCATAAGTTATAAAATTATATGATGATATTGAGATAATAAAATCGATTGTATTCATTTTAAAAGGCAAATGGTTAATATCTGCTAAAATTAATTCCAAATTATTATAATTTTTTATAATCTTTTTTTTTTCTCTTGCCTTTAATAGCATATCATTTAAAATATCAATTCCAATAACTCGAAAACCATTTTGAATTAAAATCTCCGATGAAAATCCTGTTCCACAGCCTAAATCTAAAATTAAATGTGAATCTCTAGAAATTATAAAATCCTTAGTATCACTATCTAATCTTCTATCATAAAGATATTCAATAGTTTTAAGAGTAGTTTTATTTTGGTTGCGTTTCATCCATTTTGAATTATTATATTCTTCTGCCTTTTCAGATAAGTAATCTTCAGGGAATTTTGGGAGGGGATTTTTTCTTACCATTTCTATGAATTGTTTTTCTATTCGTGATCACAAATGTTAAAAATAAGCTGATTTATATAAATGTCTAAATTCAATTATATATAGAGGTTTTTATATATTCCATATAAAGACAGATAATGATTGCAAGGATTTGTACAAAAATGTCATACAGGATATTAGTAGTAGATGACGAGCCAGACATCGTTAATCTAACTGAGAAATTCTTAAAATTGGGGGGTTTTGAGATACTTACAAGTAATAATGCCAAAGAGGCTATGAAAATCGTAGAAGAAAACTATGATAATATCGATTTAATCTTATTAGATATAATGATGCCTGGACGATCAGGCTATAGTGTTCTGGAAGAAGTTAAAAACAATGAAAAATTTAAAGATATTCTTGTTGTTTTATTTACTGTAAAAAGTTTTAATGAGGATGTTCAA
>JBHLQA010000154.1:0-7639 GCA_048885285.1 Candidatus Odinarchaeota archaeon | reverse complement strand
TGTAAGCCATACTTTCTAGCTTCATAATTACAGGTTGAAACTACACCTCTTCCTTTGCCTTCTTTTGGATCAGCACCTATTATAACAGGTTTACCTTTTAGATGAGGCTTATCTCTTATTTCCACTGCCGCAAAAAAGCAATCAAGATCACAGTGTAAAATAATACGACTCATAATTTAAGGACATAAAGATAAAAGAAATAATAATCAAAATCAAATATATTAATTCAATGAAAATTATACAGTAAAAGAGTTATACAATATTAAAAAATGAAAGAGAATATGGAATTATTGAATTTTTTTTCTCATAGCTTTTAAGTATTTAAAGCAAATTTTCTTAAATAGAAATATCTGATTATTTATTTTTATAATTAAACTAATAAGAATTAAATTTAATCTTAAATGATAGAGTATGTCTAATCTCGAACTTTTAGAGGAATATAAAGGTGCATTAACAGATTTAATAAAATCTGGAAAAAAATATACTTATTTAGTGGGGGCAGGTATTTCAATGGATCCACCCTCAAGTATCCCATCTGCAAGGGAAATAGTGAGAGCTATGTTAGAATTATGTGCTCCTATGGAAGAAATTGATAATCTATTATCATTGAGAACACTTCGTTATGAAATGATGATTGAAAAGATAAAAAATAACGTAGATAAAAATCTACATTTTTTAGATTATTTGGAACTAATTGACCAACCTAATTATGTTCACTATTATTTAGCGAATGCTGTAGCAAAGAGGCAAGACTATGTTGTTACAACTAACTTTGATTTTATGATTGAGAGAGCTCTGCAAAATATTATCACTCCTGAAAAACAGAAAAACATCCTTCCAGTTATCACTAGGGACGATTTTGATACTAAATATAGACCACATGACCTTTATTCAGAAGGAAAATTCCCAATCTACAAAATCCATGGTTCAAAACGAGATATTATTACGGCAAAAGATACTAAGGATTCTCTAATCACAACCATGGCCGCACTAGGTAAAGATAGAGAAGTGCAAGAGACCTTTGCTTTGGAGACTTATAAGAAACAGGCTGTTTATAATTTAATGAAAGATCAAACACTTATCGTGATGGGATATTCGGGATCTGACGATTTTGATATTGGTCCTACGTTAAAAACTATAACTTATCTTGATGAATTAATTTGGATAGAACATAGTCAGGATGAAAAAATATTAAAAATTAATAAAAATCTCTCAGGAAAAACATTAGATTCATTCTCTCATTCAGAACAATTACTAATTGAGATTGCTACGCAAGCTAATTTCGATGTTTTTCTAATAAGAATTAATACAAGTAAGTTTGTAAAGGAAATTCTCTGGCAGAATTTATTAAGTGAAATTTCAATTCCAATTTTCGATAGTTTAAAAATAAAAGAAATTCCAGTTTTTAAAGACTGGGTTCAGAAAGAGTTTAAAGACGTTAGCCTGTCAGAAGTAAAAAAATATATGATTTCTTGTAGTATCTATAATGAGTTAAGTCTAAGCAATGAGTGCTATTTAAATGCAGAAAAAGGGTTAAATTTAGCTAAATTAGCAAAGGATAATGATTCACAGACCTTTTTCCTAAATTATCTTGGCACTCATAATCTTAAAAAGGGAGCCCTTGAAGAAGCTGAGAATTACTTCAGAGAATCATTAAAAATATCGGAAGAATTAGAGAATCCATTGAAAAAAGCTATTGCATTGTCTAATCTTGGACATTTAATAATGAAAAAAAATGAATTAAGACTAAATTTCAATTCTAAAGAAGCTCGTGAGATAACACTTGAAGCATTACAACTTTTTGATAAAGAAAAAGATAGTATAGGAAAACTGGCATGTCTTAATAACCTTGCTGAGGTATATCTATGGGAAGGATCCTTTCTCGAAGCTATGCAAGATTTAATGACTGCTCTTACATTGGTAATGGATATAGGAAACTTAGAGATTAAAGCAACAATTTCGAATAACGTTGGTTGGATTACAAGTAGAGTATTATTAGAAGATAGTCTAAAAGTTTCTATGGAAAAAATTAATGATGCATTAAATATTAGAGAACAAATGGGAGATAAAAGCGGATTGGCAAATTGTTTGCGAAATATTGGAGATTTGAATTTTAACTTTTATAATTACAATCAAGCACTTGAATATTACATAAAAGAATTAGAGGTAAGAACCTCATTAGGCGAAGTAAAAGAAAAGGCAGCAGCTCTTATATCAATTGGTTGGGTTTATTATAGAATGGGAAACCTTAATGAAGCTTCAAAGTCATTTCAAAAAGCATTAAGGATTAATAGGAAATTAAATGATAAACTCCATATTGCCTATAATGCTTCTGCATTAGGATATATTTCATATTTACAAGGTGAGTTAAACACTTCTATTGATTTTTTTAGAGAATCTCAACAAATCTATTCGGATTTAAAAATTGAAGTAAAATTAAAAGAAATTCAATTGTATATAGATTTCCTAGTATTAAGAACTTCTGAAGTCCAGAAAGACACTTTAATTAACCTTTTACCTCCCGCTATTAAGGATCTCGAAGATATAAGGGAACAACAAAAGATTTTAGAAACAGATGTTTGTAAAAAAAGAGGCCCGATCGATATATTAAACCAATCTCTTTATCTTATTTATCATGGAATACTGGATGCATTAAAAGATGACCTTCAAAAATCTAAGGAAAAGATTGAGGGCGGGTTATATTCCGCATATATTTCCGGAAACATGGAAGAGGTTTTTCCTTTATATAAAGGAATAATTGATTCTGGTCTATTAATAAGACCTTTAAATCTTGAACGAACAAGGTTTGATTATGTTTATCGGGATGATAATATAATATCCCCAGAAGAAGCTGAATGGCTTCATAGTAGTTATTCGAGGAAAAAATTAACTGTAGCCCATGATTTATTCGAAGAAGCTTACAATGATTCTCAACTCGGTAATATTCAATCTGCACTAGAAAAATTTGAAAAAGCCAGAGAAATTTATGAAGAATTCGATGAAATTGAGTTTATAAACACCATTGATAATTATATCACTACCATCAAAATGATATCAGGAGAACTTGATGATTCTGTTGAAAGTTTGGATCAACAACTATTTAAACAAGTAAAATCAACCATCGATATTGGTAATAAACAAGCTACTGATGGAGATCTGGTAGGACTAAAGCATAATGTAAAAATTGCCCTTCAAATGAAAGATAGATTAGAAAATTTAAGACATAAAGATGATACATATAATCAGCTTTATAATATGCTTGGAAATTTTATAAATAATAATGAAGCAAAAGTGGCTGATGTCAACGAGGAGGATATTTCATATAAGGGAACACATGAATTTACTAAAGTTGCTGATGATCTAGTTAGACAAGAAGCTATAAGAAAAGATAGAGCTCGGGAACTATTTGAATCAATCGGGATTGGTGATAATGAAGATGCTGGAATTGATCTAACTACTATGGGCACGATTATAGACGATCGAGAGAAATTTATTCACGAACATTCAGAAGAATGGTTGATAACACTGAATAAATTAATAACTATGGCAGATTTGGCTGGATCGATGGGAAAAATGAAAGATAGAGTTGAAACAATGATATTCATTGGTAAATATTTCCAAAGTGCAGGTGAATTAGAAGCGGCCTTATCTAAATACCAAGAATGTCTAAAAAATGCTATAACAATTGGGCATCAAGAATTTCAAGCAAAAAGCTTAGTCCGTATGGGCGATGTACTGTTTAATCAAGGAAAATATGAAGATTCTCTTGATAATTGTGAAAAATCATTAAGAATCTTTGAAGAACTTAAAAAAGAAGAAGAAAAAATCGAACCTCTTAATCTAATTGGAAGGATATATGCTCAGAGAGGTGATTTAGAAAGGGCTTTCAAACGATTAAATGAGGCTATAGAAATCGATACTAATGAAAAGGAAATAATTGCTTATAAGGCTGATTCTTATGGACGTTTAGGGGAATTACATAAACAGCAAAATAATTTTCTCGAAGCTTATGATAATTTCTCTGAGGCATTATATATTTATGAAGAATTAGAAGGAAAGGAGCAAATGTTAGCACCCCTTCACTATAATCTGGGTCTTTTAGATAAAAGTATTAACGATGTGGAAACAGCACTTACTAATTTTGAAGATGCACTGTCTATATATCAAGAAATTAACTTTCTTGATTATGTACCAAAGTTACAAGAAGAAATTAATTTTTTAAAAGCAAGACTCTCTAATCCAGAAACCAAGGGAGAAGATAAAGCTAAACTTGCATTAAAATGCGCAAAATTATATTTATACGACGATGCTTTGGTAGCCTCTAATGAAGCAATTGAAATTTTTACTTCGATAGGAAAATTGCCAGAAAAAGCACAGATGCTACAACTTTCGGGAGAACTTAATGATGCCATAGGAGAGATTGAAGAAGCTAAATATCTCTTTAATGAAGCTCTAATAGCTTATAATGGAATTGGTAATCATGAAAAGATCGAACAAGTAAAAGACTTTTTAAATAAAATAAACGAATCAATGGCAGATCCTGAATATATGATTCAATATCTTAATAAAAAGGCAGAATCTCTCCTTAATGACAGTAAAGAATCTGAAGCACTTTTAAAATATAGTTACCTGCTGAATTTTTATGATCAAATACAAGACGCAATCGGGAAGGCAACCTGCTTCCGAAAAATTGCAGATATTCATTACAACAGAAAAGAAGTAACTAAAGCTATGGATAATTACTTGAAATGTATAGAAATATTTGAGAAGAATAATGAGAAATCGGAAATTGTTTCTCCACTACAAAAAATGGGTTATATTTATGAGCAGCAATTCGAATATGAAAAGGCTTTGGAATATTTCCAAAAAACTCTAAATATTACCCAAACTACAGAAAATCAGTTTGGTATAGGAATAGCTTTAATAGACATAGCACGGATATTACAAACCCAAAAGAAGTTAGATAAAGCTTTAGATTTATATAAGCAATCCTTGGAGATTTTCGAACAATTGGATAATAAAAACAATATCGCTTATATTTTCAAAATGATAGGTTTAGTTTATGATGAACAAGGTAAGTTTGATAAAGCATTAGATGTATTGGAACAATCACGTGCTTTATATGAAGAGTTAAATGATAAGGATGCGCTTGGGGGAGTATATAATTCGTTGGCAAATATTTATGAAAGTTTGGGGAAGTTAGATGATGCTCTAAAATATTATAATAACGCCTTGAAAATCTCAGAAGAAGTCAATAACATTTCAGGAAAAGCAGCATACTTATTTAATATAGGCCTTATCTATAGTTCAAAAGAAGAATATACCACAGCATCAGAACATTATGATGAAGCAATGGCTATTGCTGAAGAACTTAATATCCCACAATATAAGGCACCATTCTTACTTGGGATGGGATTAATTGATAAAAAATTAGGGTACTTAGATACTGCTCTGCAAAAATTCAATAAAAGTCTTGAAATTAATGAACGAATTGGATATTCCGAGGGAATTATAGAATCTTTAAATAATATTGGAAATATCTTTTTGAGAAAAGGAAACCTTAATTCTGCAGAAGAATCATTCACAAAAGCATTTCAATTGGCTGAAAAAATAGATAGCATCAAGAAGAAAGCATATTGTCGTAGTGCTATGGGAGATCTATATCGTTATCAAAACGATATACATAAAGCGTTAGACATGTACAAAGATGCATTAGAAATTTTCGAACAATTGGAAATTAAAGAAGAAATTGCGTATAATCTCAAAAAACTCGGAAAAACTTATTTCAAACTAGGTGATAAAACCAAGTATGTAGAAGTTATGCAAAAAGCAAGTGATTTATACGCAGAAATAGGATTAGAGAAAAAAGTAAAACATATCCAAAAAGAGTTAAATTCTAATTCTTAATAGTCTCTTTTTTTACAGTTTAGTTTTTGGAATTATAGTTAGAAAATTCATAAAAAATTTAACAACACCTTTCTTTTATTTCTTATGGCAATAAATAAAGAAGATCAACTTCGAATGGACGTTGTTAGAGGAGCAAAAGCAATTTTTACAAAAGGATTAGTAGAAGCTGGAGAAGGAAATGTGAGTGTGAGAAATGGAAAGAAAGAAGAATTATTCATCACACCTTCATTGAATCAATATGAAACACTTAAAAAAGATGAAGTTGTTCATTTAAATTTTGAAGGTAACCCCATAAGTGCTGGGAAATTACCATCAACGGAAGCAAAAATGCATATTGAAATCTATAAAACAAGACAGAGAGTTCAATCAATAATTCACACACATTCACCTTTTGCAACCATGCTTTCAATCGTAAGAAAAAGTATCCCAGTCATTATGGAAGAAATGTATATCTTTTTAGGTGGATCTGTCGATGTTTCAAAATTTGGGGAAGCTCATACTCTAGAAATTGGTGAAGCTGCATTAAAAGCGTTAGGTACAAAAAATGCAGCACTATTAGCAAATCATGGTGTTATTGTTTGTGGAAAATCATTGGATCATGCAGTTAAATTTGCCGAGCTAGTAGAGAAGTTAGCTAAGATGTATTGGGGGGCCTTACAAATTGGAACTCCATATATTATTTCTGATGATCAACTTGAACCGTTTCAAAAACTTTACGAAAGTATGTTTGCTAACTATCCTCGACGTATGCGAAAAAGAATAGAAAAATAAAGTCTTATTAAAGTGATATTCATGCAATTAGGTATTAGTACTTTGGGTCATATTTCTGAAATGGGATTAAATGGTAAGTATAAAAATCTTTTTGAACTACACCTTAAAGCTTCAGAAGAATGTCTTAATTTTGCAGAACAATCTGGAATTAATGTAATAGAATTAATTATTGAATCTCCAGTTATAGCTAATCGTGAAAATAAACAAAAGTTTATTGACCTTGTAAATTCCTATTCTTTAGAAAAGCAGGTACATGGTCCTTTTATCGACATGAACTTATGTTCTCTTAATAAATATATTTCTAAGGCTTCAATAGAATCATATCTTGAAGCTATAAAATTATGTGATAAAATCAACAGTAACATGATAACAATCCATCCTGGATCTGCGGATTTTATAGTACCTTTAATTAGAGAATTTAATAAAGCACAATTAAAATCTGCAATCCATAAATTATTTGCTACTAAAATAAATGAGAATTTAATGATTTGTTTAGAAAATATGCCTCAAAATTACCATATCATGACTAATAACAAAAATATTGAAGAAGTCCTCCAAATTATTGATCATAAAAATCTTTTCCTTACCTATGATACTAGTCATTTTTACACTTGTGATGGTGATGTGCAACATTTTTGGTCAACATTTCATAATATTATAAAAAATATTCATATAGTGGATAATTACTCTAAAAAAACTGATACTCATCCACCATTAGGAACAGGAAAGGTTGATTTTAAAGAAATCTTTAAGGTAATTTCACAATATAATTATAGTGGATCTTTAATTGTTGAATTGTCAAGTGTAAAATCACTAAAACAAAGTATTAATTTTATTAACAAGTTTTTATAAATACTTTATAATTGTAAAAAAAATTCCTATTTTATAGATTTAAGATGCCAATAATATCCTTACAATTAAGTGATGATTTGTTAGAAAGATTTGAAAATGTGCGAAGTGT